>CANPWY010000058.1 GCA_947585215.1 uncultured Clostridia bacterium | reverse complement strand
TCCGCGAGCTCGGGCATACCGGCGCGCATGGCCTCAAAGAACATCCTGCTCTCGATGTCGTCATAAGCCGTGATGCGGTCCTCTCCGCGCGCGCTGTTCAGTACCCAGTTGCCGATGTAGACCATGTCGAGGAGCAGCCGGAACTGCTTCTGCGTAAGCTCGATGTTCAACGCTGTCTACCCCCATTGTATGTCTTTGGTGCAGGTCTCTATTCTACACCATTCCGGAAGGAAATACAAGAGATGTCGCTGCAAATCGCGGGCGCAGATTTCATCCGCGCCCTTACCAATTTGCAGCGAAGCCGCCGGACAGAGCGGAGCTCTGCCGGCGGCAAACACTCCGCTACGCAATTCCCACGCGGCGGGGCCGCGTGGGAGCCCTTTCAATCAAAATGCTCGGGGCAAGTGAATTGCCCCTGCGCGAAGTTAGCGGCTGCGCCGCTAACTTCAACCGCGCGAACAGGCGCGGACGGCGCAAGCGCCGTTTGGGATTTGGCGAAACTCTGTGAGGCTTAAGGCGGTTCACCGCAAATCTTACGGACAAAAGACGGGGCCGCATCTGCGGCCCCGTCCGGCACTCCGGCACAAGCCGGAACTGTATCTTACTGGAAGCTCTCGGGCGAGACGCCGTTGAAGTTCGCGGCCGGGACTATCTCGCCGCTCTTGACCTTCGCATAAGCGTCGCTAAGAGCGTTGAGGGTAGCCTCGCTGAGCTGCTGACGGCCGTCGGCGGAGACATATCCCGTGGAGTCGGTGTCGGCATGGAGGGTGTAGTTGCCGCCCTTGAAGGTGCCGTCCTCGATGGCGTTGAGCTGACGCTCGACCTCCTGCTTCATGTTCTTGAGAACAGAGGTGAGGATGATGTTCGAGTCGCCGTTGGCGCCGTCGTTGTACTGGTCGACGTCACAGCCGATGACCTTGACGCTGCCGTTCTCCTTGGCGGCGGTGAACACGCCGTTGCCAGAGTTGCCCGCGGCGACGAAGATTATGTCGCAGCCCTCGGCGATAAGAGCCTCGCCGACGACCTTGCCGGTAGCCTCGTCGTTGAAGTCGCCGACATAGTTGCCGCCGACGTTCGCGCCGGTGACGTCGGTGCCCGCGTAGGACGGGAGCTCGACTATCGTGGCGGAGGTGCCGAGGTTCTTGTTGGCGTAGTAGACGCCGGACTCAAAGCCGTACTGATAGTTGACGTTCGACGGGAACGCGACGCCGTTGACGACCGCGACCTTGCCGGTCTGGGTCTCCATGGCGGCGGAGATGCCGGCAAAGAAGCCGCTCTCCTGCTCGGCAAACTGCATGGCGTAGATGTTGTCAACCGTTATCTCGTTGCCCTCGGCGTCGGACGGGAAGCTGTCCACAAGGATGAACTTCTTGTCCGGGTTCTCCTGAGCCAGAGTGCCGATACCGGCGAACTGGAAGCCCGGGGTGACGATGACGTCATAGTCGGCAAAGCAGTCCGCGACGGCCTGGACGGAGGCGGTAGCCTCGCCGGTCGGCTCGTTGACCGGGGTGACGGTGGCGCCGGGATGATTCGCGATGAACGCGAGGATGCCGTTGTAGTTATCCTCGTTGAAGGAGCCGTCGTCAACGCCGCTCGGGCTGGTGACGATGGCTATCTTGAGCGTGCTGGGGTCTCCGCTCGGCTCTTCGCTGGCAGTCGAGCCACCGCCGCCGCAGGCGACGAGCCCGAAGCACATGACGAGCGCGAGGGTAAGTGCAAGCACTTTCTTCATTTTGATATTCCTCCCATAAATTTTAGACATAACGGTACGAAACGCCCTTAAAACACGATCCGACACCGTTTTCACTGTCATTATAGCACCGAGCAATAATCATTTCAAGGCGACAAGTTCAACAATCCGCACAGTTCGGCGTCACCTTTTTTGGTTAAAAAGACCACGGAGCGAGACGTCGAACGGTGGACGCAGTATCCCGTGCTCGGTGACGATGCCGGTGATGAGGCTGTGGTCGGTCACGTCGAAGGCGGGGTTGTAGCACTTCACTCCCTCCGGGGCCATCCGCTTCGAGTAGAACTTCTCCGCTATCTCCTCCGGGTCGCGAAGCTCTATCTCTATGTCGTCCCCCGAGGGGCAGTCCATGTCAATCGTGGAGGTCGGCCCGAGGACGTAGAACGGTATGCCGTAGTGCTTTGCGAGTATCGCGACGCCGGAGGTGCCTATCTTGTTTGCGGCGTCGCCGTTGGCGGCGATGCGGTCGCATCCGACGAGGCACGCGTCTATCCAGCCGTTTTTCATGACTATGGACGCCATGTTGTCGCATATCAGCGTGATATCTATCCCGGCGGCGTGAAGCTCGTAGCTCGTAAGGCGCGCCCCCTGCAATAGCGGACGCGTCTCGTCCGAGAAGACGTGGAAGTTCATCCCGCGCTCCCGCCCGAGGAAGAGCGGGCCGAGCGCCGTGCCGTAGCGCGAGGTTGCGAGCGGTCCCGCGTTGCAGTGGGTGAGGACGCCCGCGCCGTCGTGCAGAAGCGAAAGTCCGTATTCGGAGATGCGGCGGCACATGTCAATGTCCTCGTCCTGTATGGCCTGCGCCTCACGGTCGAGCGCGGCGATGCGCTCCGCGCGCGGAAGCGCGCTCACGGCGCGCGCCACAGAGCACATGCGTTTCAGCGCCCAGGAGAGGTTCACCGCCGTCGGACGCGAGGAGTTGAGGTAGTCTGCAAGCCGCTCGAACTCACGCACGAAGTCCTCGCCGTCCGCGTCGATGCCGCGCGCGAGAGCCGCCATGCCGAAGCCCGCGCAGATACCTATCGCCGGAGCCCCGCGCACGCGCAGGAGCTTTATCGCCTCGTAGAGCGCCTCGGCGCTCGCGAGCTCGATGTACTTCACCTCGTTCGGAAGGAGCGTCTGGTCGATTATCGTGACCGCGGCTCCGCCCGCGCTCGGGTATACGTTTTTCACGTGTGTGACGCTTCTGATATCCATATTTGTCCTCCTTTTATGTAGGTGTGTTTTTCGGTTTTTTCAGAATCTGAAGCCGCTCTTGAACGCCCTCGAGCCGAACGCCGCCTCGTACTCCTCCAAGGGATAGAGCTCTATCGGCGGAAGCGTGACAAGTCCCCTCTCAAGCAGGCGCAGAGCCGGCTCGAACGGGCCGCACCGACTGCCGACGAGCGTCACCTCATTCACGACGAAGTCCGCGAGGTTCATCGGCGTCTTCTCGGCAAAGGTGCTCTTGAGGACGAGAGTTCCGCGGTGCCGCACTAGCTTTCTCGCCGTCTCGAAGCCGGAGGCCGAGCCGGACGCGTCCACGACGAGCTCGAAGGTCTCATCCTCGCGGAGCTCCGTCCGCGCGAACGGACGGAAGCGCTCTAGCTTTTCGGGGTGCTTGCCCGCGACGACGACCTCCGCGCCGGTGAGCGCGAGCACCTGCGCTATCATAAGAGCGAGGCGTCCGTCGCCGACGACGGCAGCGGGCTCGCTCGGGCGGACGTGTACCTTGTCCGGGATCTCGAGCGCCGCCGCGAGCGGTTCGCAGAACACCGCGACCTCGTCCGGCAGTCCGTCCGGTATGCGGTGGAGGAGGTCGGTGCGGAGCGTCATATACTCCGCAAAGCAGCCGTCCTTGTCCGCAAGGCCGATCACGCGGCGGTGGATGCAGTGCCCCTCCCTGCCGGTGCGGCAGTAGATGCACTCCCCGCAGCCGGCGTTCAGCTCGCCGACGACGCGCGCGCCGACGAGCGACGCGTCCGGCGAGCGCTCGACCGTGCCGACAAACTCGTGGCCCATCACGCCCCGGAAGTCCGGCTTGTAACCCGCGAGCACCTCGCGGTCGGTGGAGCATATCGCCGCGAGCCGTATCTTTATCAGGCTCTCGCGCTCCCCCGGCTCGGGTACGGGCAGGTCGGTACGGAATACCGGCCTCGGCTCGCCCGTGTAGCAAAGTCCCTTCATACGTCTTCTCCCTCCCGCCGCGCGGCGGCTCATGTGCGCCCGCGCGGCACGTTTGCTGTTATTATGTCGATTATTATATCACGCTTTCGGAGAAAATGGAAGTATACATTGCGACAAGAGGCAAAGAAGGAGCGCGGCATATACGATGCCGCGCTCCTTATCATATCGCGATTCGCCGCGACAACTTTCAGTTGTCCCAGCCTCTCCCGCCTGTCGGGTCTATGTTCCCCGGATACACATAGTCGTCTACGAGCCAAACTCCGTCCACGCATTTCACCGTGAAGTCAACATAGCTCGAGGAGAAGTCGGGAGGCGTCTGGACCTCGATTTGCAGGCGTATCGTGTCTTTTGCCGTGTCCGCCGTTTTCGCGGAGGGTATGTTCAGCGCCGGAGTCCAGCCCGTTCTCCACGGGGATTTCCGCCAAATTTTGCCGTCGTATTCCTCGATAAAGTGGTTTTCCGTGGCCGCCGCCGTGAATTGTTCCGCGCCTTCGTCGGTAAAGCACTCGCTTACCGCTTCGTCAAAATTTAAGATCTCCTCGAAACCCGCCCCCTGCACCGTACCGTCGTCCAAAGTGAAAGGATGCATCGTCGAATTGTACTCTCCGAGTTCAAAAGGACCGGCCAAGTCCTCGTTGTACATCGAATTGACATTGTACCACAGCTCGACAATGCGGGCTGTTATGTCATTCCCGTCAATATCGAGCACGGTCAGGTTGTAGTCCTTGGGACTGTACGGAAGCGGCTCGTCGGACACGGGCGGCGCCGTTTCGCTTGGGGAAGGAGTCTCCGGCTCATCGGATACAGGTGTAGTGGACACGCTCGAACCCGGTGTTTCGCTTTGGAGAACGTCGGGACTTGCGTTTCCGTCCGCACCGGCGCCGCACGAACAGAGCAGCATCGCAAACACGATCACAACGGAAATAAGTATCTTCTTCATACTTCCGCCCCCTCTCAAGGTTCCGTCTGAGCTGCTTTATAATGTAAAATTTGTGCTAAAATAATTATATAATAAGCGAAATAATATGTCAACTATTTCCTATTTTATTTCGTCGCGCGCGCAAAAAGCCGGGAGGAAATTCCTCCCGGCTTTGACTCTCTTATTCCCTATCTATGCCGCGAGCTTTGCCAAAATCTCTCTCTCAAAGAAGCTCTTCACCTCGTGCCGCTCGACCGAGTGAACCTCGCCGTCCACCGTGACGTTCACGCCGGCGGTGCAGCTTCCCATGCAGAAGGCGGCGGAGACGCGCACCCTGTCCTCAAGGCCGTTCTCGCGTATCAGATATTGCAGCTCCTCGAGCACTCCCGCGGCGCCCTTCAGGTGGCAGGAGCTCCCGATGCAGACGGTCACACTCATACTCACATGTAGTCCGTGACGTTGACCCAGCCGAGCAGGAACTCCCGCTCCTCCGGCTTGCCCTTGACCGTCTGTGAGGCGGCGACTATCGGCAGCCACTTCTGGACGTTCTCGCGCGGCATGTCGCTCTTGCGGCAGAAGATGTCGAGATACTTCTCGGCATTCTGTATGTCGCCCGCGAGCCAGAACAGCAGGTAGGTGCGGGCGGCGTCCGCCGCGCCGTCTCCCTGAGTGACGTGCGCCCAGTCGATGATGTACGCCTCGCCGTCCCTGTCGCTGATGATGACGTTCGAGGGGTTGAAGTCACCGTGCAGGACCTCGCGGTGGCTCGGCATACCGTCGAGGCGGACGTTGAGGTCGTAGCGGAGCTCCGCGTCGAAGTTCGTCTCGGCTATCTTGCGGCGCATCTTGTCCTTGTGGCGGGTGAGGAGGCGGCAGCTGTGCGACTGTATCTCGAGCTGTGTGTCCACAAGCCGCTCGAGGTATGCGTCGGTCTTCTCGGGGTTCTCCTGCATGAGCTCGGCGAGGGTCTTGCCCGCGACGTACTCCATGACTATCGCCCACTTGCCGTCAATGTTGGCGACCTCGAGGAGCTTCGGGACGCGCAGTCCCGCCTCCTCGATACGGGCGTGGTTCAGCGCCTCATTGAGCACGTCCGACTTGGCGTAGCTCTCGTCAAAGACCTTTATCTTCTTGCCGTCCTCCTGATAGATGCTCTTTCTGCCGTCGCTGTAAATAAGGTTGTCGAGCTTCATTTTGCTTCCTCCTCCCCATAGTATGCCGCGAGATACATCTGCTTTATCTCGCTTATGAGCGGATAGCGCGGGTTCGCGCCGGTGCACTGGTCGTCAAACGCCTGCTCGCACATCTCGTCGAGCCGCTCAAGGAAGTCCTTCTCGTCGATACCGTACTCGCGTATCGTCTTCTTTATGCCTATCGCGGCCTTCAGCTCCTCGAGCTTTGCGATGAGGTTTTCGAGGCTCTCGTCATCGTCCTTGCCCGCGATACCTAGGAACTGCGCTATCTCCGCGTACCGCGCCTTGGTGTGCGGATAGGCGTACTGCGGGAAGGTTCCCATCTTCGGCGGGACCTCCTCCGCGTTGTAGCGGAGAACGTGGCTTATCATCAGGGCGTTTGCGATGCCGTGGGCTATGTGGTGGAATGCGCCGAGCTTGTGCGCCATCGAGTGGCAGACGCCGAGGAAGGCGTTCGCAAACGCCATGCCCGCCATCGTGGACGCGTCCGCCATCTTCGCGCGCGCCTCCGGGTCGGAGGCGCCGTTATTGTAGGCGCGCGGCAGGTAGTCGAATATCGTCTTTATCGCCTTGAGGGCTATGCCGTCGGTGTAGTCGGTCGCCATCATCGAGGCGTAGGCCTCGAGCGCGTGGGTCATGGCGTCTATGCCGGAGGCGGAGGTGAGTCCGCGCGGCATGGTCATCATCATGTCCGCGTCGACTATCGCCATATTCGGCAGGAGCTCGTAGTCCGCGAGCGGGTACTTCACGCCGGTCGTCTCGTCGGTGATGACAGCGAAGGGCGTCACCTCCGAGCCGGTGCCGGCGGAGGTCGGCACGGCTATGAAATACGCCTTCTCACCCATCTTCGGGAACTTGTAGACGCGCTTGCGGATGTCCACAAAGCGCATGGCCATATCCATGAAGTCGGCCTCGGGATGCTCGTAGAGCACCCACATGATCTTGCCCGCGTCCATCGCGGAGCCGCCGCCGACGGCGATGATGCAGTCCGGCTCAAACGCGGTGAGCACAGCCGCGCCCTTCTTCGCGCTCGCGAGCGACGGGTCGCTCTCCACCTCGAAGAAGGTGGTGTGGACTATGCCCATCTCGTCGAGCTTGTCGGTGATGGCCTTGGTGTAGCCGTTCTTGAAGAGGAAGCTGTCGGTAACGATGAAAGCGCGCTTCTTGCCCATGTCGCGGAGCTCGTCGAGCGCGACCGGCAGGCAGTGCGGCTTGAGGTAGACCTTCTGGGGCGTGCGGAACCAGAGCATATTCTCTCTCCTTTCGGCGACGGTCTTGATGTTCAGCAGGTGCTTGGCGCCGACGTTTTCGCTCACCGAGTTGCCGCCCCACGAGCCGCAGCCGAGCGTGAGCGACGGGGTGAGCTTGAAGTTGTAGAGGTCGCCTATGCCGCCGTGCGAGGACGGAGTGTTCACGACGACGCGGCAGGTCTTCATCCGCGAGGCGTAGAGCTCCACGAGGTCGCGGCGGTTCTGCGTGTCAACGTAGAGCGAGGCGGTGTGGCCGTAGCCGCCGTCCTCGACGAGGCGCTCGGCCTTCGCGCACGCGTCGTCAAAGTCCTTCGCGCGGTACATGGCGAGCACCGGGGAGAGCTTCTCGTGCGCGAACTCCTCGCGCATCGACACGTCCTCCACCTCGCCTATCAGTATCTTCGTGTTCTCCGGGACCTCGACGCCCGCGAGCGCCGCTATCTCCGGCGCGCGGCGGCCGACTATCTTCGAGTTCACGGCGCCGTTTATGACTATCGTCTTTCTGACCTTCTCGAGCTCGTCCTTCTCGAGGAAGTAGCAGCCGCGCGCGGCAAACTCGCGCTTCACATCGTCGTAAATTTCATTTGCGACTATGGCCGACTGCTCGGAGGCACAGATCATTCCGTTGTCGAAGGTCTTCGAGTGGATTATCGAGTTCACAGCAAGGCGGACGTCCGCGCTCGCATCTATGACGGCGGGGACGTTGCCCGCGCCGACGCCCACCGCCGGCTTGCCGGACGAGTAGGCGCTCTTGACCATGCCGGGGCCGCCGGTGGCGAGAATGATGTCCGCCTCGCGCATGACGGTCTGGGTCATCTCAAGGGTGGGCATGTCTATCCAGCCGATTATCCCCTCCGGCGCGCCGGCGGCGACAGCCGCCTCAAGCACGACCTTCGCCGCGGCGATGGTGCACTTGCGCGCGCGGGGGTGCGGGCTGAAGATTATACCGTTGCGGGTCTTGAGAGCGAGAAGCGACTTGAATATCGCCGTCGAGGTCGGGTTCGTGGTGGGTATGACCGCCGCAACGACGCCGATAGGCTCGGCGTAGCGGGTGATACCGTACGCCTCGTCCCGCTCTATGACGCCGCAGGTCTTTTCGTGGCGGTATCTGTTGTAGATGTATTCGGCGGCAAAGTGGTTCTTTATCACCTTGTCCTCCATAACGCCCATGCCGGTCTCCTCGACCGCCATCTTCGCAAGCGGGATGCGGGCGCGGTTCGCGGCGGTGGCGGCGGCAAGGAAAATCTTATCCACCTGCTCCTGGGTGTAGGAGGCGTACTCGCGCTGTGCCGCGCGCACCGAGGCAATAGCTTCGGCAAGGCGCTCGGGCGTGTCTACCACCGGGTATGTCTTCTTTCCTTTCATCTGGATCACTCTTTCTGCCGCACACGCGGCCGGGTCAGATTGATAAAAATTTAACAAACTGTTTGACTACGACAATTATATCACCCGCCGTTCCGAATGTACAGCGGAATTTTCGCCAAACCGACACTTTTTCTATTTTTCACAAACATCTAATCGTTAATTTTTTAACAATATGGCATGTTGAAGGCCTGACCGCACTCCAACCTTGCGGGGAAGCCCCACGGGCATACGTGGGGCGAGCCCCCGCGTCCCTAAGTGAGGCAGAGCCTCACCGGCACCTTGCGAGGGCGCTGCCCCCGCACCCCGGCGAGGCTGTGCCGCCCCGCACCCCTGCGATACTTTTTGCTCGCGCAAAAAGTATCCAAAAAGCGCGCTTAAGGGAGAGGGCTCCGCCCTCTCCCTTAATAATCCCTCTCCTGAATACAGATACAACACCATTACCCACATAGCAGGACGATACACTGTATCAAACAAATCTATCATTCTGCCGGGTGAGTTTCTGGGGGAGGCAATATAAGAAACAGCGGACAATTGTCATCGGGCTTTATTTCGCCGCTGGCGCGGTGAAATAAAGTTCAATTATTTTTCCCGACGGCGTGTACGTCGGGAAAAACACCTCTCGCGGAGCGCGCTTCGAAGCGCCGCAGGCGCGAGGAGCAGAGCGGAGCGTTTGGCACCGGCAGAGCTCCGCTCTGTCCGGTGCTCTCGCAGCAAATTGGTAAGCGAGCGAAGCGAGCGCGATTTGCTGCGACGCGCGGCGCGTCACCGCGCCGCGTCGAGCACCTCTCCCACGAGTCCGTGTATGACAAGGTTCGCGCGGCCGTCGCGCGGGGTCGGGTCGCGGTTGATTATTACGAGCCGATCCCCCGGATAGAACTCAAGGAACGCCGCCGCAGGATAGACCGTGAGCGACGTGCCCGCGACTATCACGAGGTCGGCGCGGCGGAGCGCCCGCGCCGAGGCGTCTATCACGTCCGCGTCAAGCGATTCGTCGTAGAGCACGACGTCCGGCTTTATCACCCCGCCGCACTCGCAGTGCGGCACGCCCTCCGTCGCCGCGATATACTCCGCGTCGTAGAACTTCCCGCACCTCATGCAGTGGTTGCGGTGGACCGAGCCGTGCAGCTCGAGGACGTTCTTCGAGCCCGCCGCCTGGTGCAGTCCGTCGATGTTCTGGGTGATGACGGCGGAGAGCTTCCCCTCCCGCTCGAGCTCAGCGAGGCGGATGTGCGCGCGGTTCGGGAGTATGCCCGGCACGAGGAGCTTATCCCGGTAGAACTCAAAAAACTCCTCCGCGTGCGACATGAAGAAGCTGTGGCTCAGTATCGTCTCGGGCGGATAGAGCCGCTTCTCCGAGTAGATGCCGTCCGCCGAGCGGAAGTCCTTCAGTCCGCTCTCGGTGGACACTCCCGCCCCTCCGAAGAAAACTATCCTGCTGCT
>CANPWY010000057.1 GCA_947585215.1 uncultured Clostridia bacterium | reverse complement strand
GGCGTCGCTTAAGGAGCGAAGAAAATGGCTGAAGAAGCAAAGTGGTACGTCGTGCACACCTACTCCGGCTACGAGAGCAAGGTCGCCGCTACCATACTCCAGACCGTTGAGAACCGCAAGCTCCATGACTACATCTCGGAGGTAAGTATTCCGACCGAGACCGTTCAGGAGATAAAGAACTCAAAGACGGTCGAGCGTGAGCACAACATGTTCCCCGGCTACGTCCTCGTCAAGATGGTAATGAATGACGACAGCTGGCACATCGTCCGCAACATACGCGGCGTCACCGGCTTTGTCGGCCCGGGGGGCAAGCCCGTCGCTCTCACCGATGAGGAGGTCGCTTCCCTCGGCGTCGAGCAGAAGCAGCTCACGGTCGATTACCATACGGGCGACAGTGTCCGCATCACCGACGGTTCTCTGGACGGTTTTATCGGTACCGTCGAGGAGGTCTCACCGGAGAAGAACAAGGTTCGCGTCACGATAAGCATGTTCGGACGCGACACGCCCGTCGAGCTCGAGCTCGACCAGGTAGAACCGATATAAACGCAAATTTCCCTTACAGGTCCCGTTCGTGGGAGGAGATAATTCTCCGCATACACCACATCTCAGTCGATTACGAAACTGCGTTTCGCAATCGAGTGCTCGCGCTTATCGCGCGAAACGTCCGTTTCGCTTGGTCGGCGCGAGGACTCGCACAGCTCGCCTTTGAAGGTGTTTTTGCCGCGGCAAAGCCGTGGCAAAAACAAATCAAATTTCCGGGTTCCGCAGTACGGCAATTCAGATGCCGAAACCCGTTTCGCAGTCGGCCATTATTAAGGAGGTCATTATAAAATGGCTCAGAAAGTAGTAGGCGTCATTAAGCTCCAGATACCCGCCGGCAAGGCAACTCCTGCCCCTCCGGTAGGTCCGGCGCTCGGTCAGCACGGCGTCAACATCGTCGCGTTCACCAAGGATTTCAACGAGCGCACCAAGAATGATGTCGGTCTCATCATTCCGGTGATCATCACCGTCTATGCCGACCGCTCGTTTACCTTTGTCACCAAGACCCCGCCCGCCCCGGTGCTTATCAAGAAGGCGTGCAATATCGAGACTGCGTCCGGCACCCCCAACAAGGAGAAGGTCGCCACCATCTCGAAGGAGGACGTCCGCAAGATCGCCGAGATGAAGATGCCCGACCTCAACGCCGGCTCCATCGAGGCGGCCATGAGCATGATCGCCGGCACCGCCCGCAGCATGGGCATTCTCGTAGGCGACTAAGCGTTTCGCCGCGCGGACGGTTCCGCGCGGTAAGTGGGAGGAAATATTTTCCGACCGAACCACTAAAGGAGGATATTTACAGTGTCTAAAGGTAAAAAGTACGTTGACAGCGTAAAGCTGTACGACCGCAACGCGGCATATGAGCCCGCGGAGGCTCTCGACCTCGTCACCAAGACCGCGAAGGCCAAGTTCGACGAGACCGTCGAGCTGCACGTCCGCCTCGGCGTTGACAGCCGCCACGCGGATCAGCAGGTCCGCGGCTCGATAGTCCTTCCCAACGGCACCGGCCGTCACGTCCGCGTGGCAGTCTTCGCCAAGGGCGAGCAGGCCGATGAGGCTCTCGCCGCCGGAGCGGAGATAGTCGGCGCGGAGGACCTCGTCGAGCGCATCCAGAAGGAGAACTTCTTCGAGTTCGACGTCGTCATAGCCGCCCAGAACATGATGGGTCTCGTCGGCCGTCTCGGCCGTGTCCTCGGCCCGAAGGGCCTCATGCCGAACCCCCGTGCCGGCACGGTCACGAACGAAGTCGGCAAGGCCGTCACCGAGGCGAAGGCCGGCCGTATAGAGTACCGTCTCGACAGGACGAACATCATCCACTGCCCCATCGGCAAGGTCTCCTTCGGCCCGGAGAAGCTCACCGAGAACTTCGACGCTCTGATGGGCGCCATTCTCCGTGCGAAGCCCGCCGCCGCTAAGGGTCAGTATGTCCGCTCCTGCGTCGTCACCTCGACGATGGGCCCCGGCATAAAGATCAACTCCTCGAGGATGGTCTGAGCAGGGCGAGCTCCGATTTAACGAGTTTTTCCCTAAAAAAGGCGTTTCCCTCTTGACATAAGTCTCCGGAGGCGCTATAATAACGTAGTGTTCCGCAGACAGCAGGAGACCTTCGGGTCGCAAACGGTTCGGCCGTCCCGCCGAGGAAGCGCCTGAATGTAAAAGCATTTCTGCGCCCCTGTGTGTGAACACGGGGGCGTTTTCATTGCCCCGTATCCTAATCCACGGAGGTGAAAATTTTGGCAAACGCAAATGTTCTTGAACAGAAGAAGGCTCTCGTCGCAGACCTTACCGAGAAGCTGAAGGGTGCGGCAAGCGCCGTCATCGTCGATTACAAGGGCATCACCGTCGAGCAGGACACAAAGCTGCGCAAGGAGATGCGCGAAAGCGGCGTTGACTACGCGGTCGTGAAGAATACTCTGCTCCGCTTCGCTATAAACAGCTGCGGATATGAGGAACTCGATCCCCTGCTGAACGGAACGACTTCCATCGCGATAAGCCAGGGCGACTCCATCGCTCCGTCCCGCATAGTCGACCAGTTCACGAAGAAGGATCCGACCTGCCCCATCACCATCAAGGGCGGCTTCGTCGAAGGCCGCGTCATGAATGTTGACGAGATAAAGGCCATCGCCGCTATCCCGTCCAAGGAGGCGCTCATCGCTCAGGTGCTCGGCACCCTGCTCGCGCCTATCTCCAGCCTCGCGTTTGTGCTGGCTCAGGCCGCCGAGAAGGGCGGCGCTCCGGCAACAACCGCCGAGGAGCCCGCGCCCGAGGCCGCGCCTGCGGAGGAATCCGCTCCCGAGGCCGCACCCGCGGAGTAAGTCTATCCATTTAACAACAATCTGCTTTAAGGAGGCAAATTAAAATGGCAAGCGAAAAGGTAACTGCTATCATTGAAGAAATCAAGAATCTGACCGTTCTCGAACTGTCGGATATGGTCCACGAGCTCGAAGAGGTATTCGGCGTTTCCGCCGCTGCCGCTGCCGTTGCGGCTCCCGCCGCCGGCGCCGCTGCTCCCGCCGCCGAGGAGAAGACCGAGTTTGACGTCGTTCTCGCCGAGGTCGGCGCGAACAAGATCGCCGTCATCAAGGTCGTCCGCGAGGTCACCGGTCTCGGCCTGAAGGAAGCCAAGGAAGTCGTCGACAACGCTCCGAAGGCCGTCAAGGAAGGCGCGAGCAAGGAAGACGCCGAGGCCATCAAGGCCAAGCTCGAAGAAGCCGGCGCCAAGGTCGAGCTCAAGTAAGTTACATTGGTTTGCAAAACATCCGCAGGCATTGCCTGCGGATGTTTTTTGTGTCGAGATTTGATAAATCATCCGAACCTCCGGTAGATTTCTTCACATTCCGGTAGTATAATAGTTCCAGAGTAATTCTTATCATGACGATAAGAATAAGTAGTACCAAATGGATGTCTGCCGCACCAATCGGGTATCAGCGAGGTTATGAAATGAAGCTGTTCGTCTCTTTTTCAGCAAGGAAAACCGGTAATTGCGCACAGATTATTGATTATCTGAAAACGCCGCAAGATAAAGTGATTCATTACGCGGATTTGAACGCACACGGATGCCGCGATTGCGGTTATGAGTGTTTCAGAACACAATGCAAATATCGGGGCGATGATGTTTACCGTCTTTACGGCAGTTTTGCGGACTACGAAAAAGTGATTCTGCTTGTTCCGATGTACTGCGGCAATCCTTCCTCCCTGTATTTCGGCTTTACTGAAAGAAGTCAGGACTTCTTCATGCACCACGAAAATGAATATACATCCTTTGTGGAGAGGCTGTTTATCATCGGCGTCTACGGAAGCAGGAAAGAATCTCCGGATTTCATAAGGTGCTTTGAAAAATGGTTTGAGGGAACACCTTACGAGCATCATGCTCTTGGGATCGAGCGCCACTTGTACCGGCAAACAATGACAGACAGTGTAATGGATATTGAGCCGGTCAAAGCGGCGTTACATGAGTTTATTCGATAAAGTCCCGTTTGTTGAGGCGAGGTATCGCTTTGTAAAGGAGAAGACATTATGCCGTTTGTGATGCCAATGGCATTGATGCGCAAAAATCTGATAATAAAGAAGCGCAAGGCCTGCGGCGCCGTCTAGGAAGAATCTGCGAAGTCTTTAGTCGAAGCGGGCGTTATAAACCCGAACGGATTTAAGCGCATAACCGAGCGGCTTGTCCAGACGGGCAGTATCCACCGCACTTTCGGCGGCAGGTATTATGTGTGATGGCAAAACATCCGCAGGCATTGCCTGCGGATGTTTGTTTGTCCGAAAATGCTGATGTGTCGCGCACGCGGCTCCGCCGTCAGCCTTCTTCCGTCAGCTCTCCGCCGTCATTTCGCTTTCGGTTCTCGTGAGGTTCTTCAGCCACTTATACTTCCCAAACCGCGCCGCGACGAACGGCAGCTTCACAAACTCGTCCATGCACAGCACGACGTACACGGCGACCGGCGGCCACCTCCACACGAACGCGGCAAGGAACCCGAGCGGCAGTACCACTCCCCACATCGCGGCGGCGTCGCAGATAAGCCCGAACCGCGTGTCCCCGCCGGCGGCGAAGACGCCGCTCACCATGCTCGAATTGAACGACTTTCCTATGCAGTACACGGCGTTCACGACGAGCATCCATCCGAACAGCCGCGCGACCTCCCCGTCCGGCTTCGCGACGGCGAGGCAGGGACGGTAGAGCAGGAGCAGGACAAGTCCGCTCGCCGCGCCGAAGAGAAGCGACCATACGAATATCTTCGAGCCCATCCAGCGCGCCCCCTCGAGGTCGTTCTTGCCGAGCGCGTTGCCTATCATGATGCTCCCCGCCGTGCCGAGGCCGCTGCACCCAACGATGACGAGGCTCCGGAGGGTGCTTGCGAGCGAGTTCGCCGCGACGACGTCCGAGCCGATGTGCCCCATTATCGCGGCTATCGCGGCCGTTGCGCCGCCCCAGATGAGATAGTTCATCTGCACCGGAAGCGTGCACTTCCGGAAGTCCTTCGAGAGCCACTTCTCGGTGGACACGCACGCCCGGAGGTCTACGCGCGCTCCCCTACCCCGCGCGGCGGCGGCAAGGCAGAACGCCGTCTCGAGAATCCTCGCTATAGACGTCGCGCCCGCCACGCCGGAGAGCGCGGCGGATTCGTTTCCGGGAAACAGAAGATATATCGCGACGGCGTTCAGCGCGACGTTGCAGATAAGGCAGGACGCGGAGATCTGCGCGCAGAGCTTCGTCTCGCCGACGCTCCGCATGACGGCGAGCACCATCTGCGACACGCCCATCATCAGGCAGCTCACGCTCACACAGCGAAGATAGTCAGCGCCGAGGGCTATCAGCCGCGCGTCGTCGGTGAATATCCGCATAAGCAGTTGAGGCACGCAGAGCGCCGCTAGGAAGAATATGATCGAGATAACGCAGGAATACCTCAGCGCCAAACCCTGGACCTTCTCTATCGTGGTGGAGTCGTCCTTCCCACGGTACTGCGCCGCGAGGACCGACGCACCGGTCGAGAGTCCGAAGTAGAAAAGTGTCAGCACGAATGTGACCTGTCCCGCGAGGGACGACGCCGAGAGCGCGTCCCGACTGACGCCGGAGAGCATCAGCACGTCCGCCGTGCTCACCACCGCGCTGATGAGGTTTTGGAACACTATCGGAAGCATCAGCTTCTTTAACTCGTGAAAAAATACCTTTTTGTCTGTTGCGGCGTCCATATCTCCGCCTCCTTTTCCTACATTATATCCGTCCGTACTTGCATAAGCAATAAAAATATGATACTATTTTTATAACGATCGTCTTTTTGCGGCCGGCATCCGGCGATACGCAAAATACGATTTTTACAGTTTTGCGGGCAATTCCGACTGCGGACGCCGCCGCTTTCATCTATACTTATATAAAAGTCCGCACGGCTCGCTGTTCGGACATCAATAAAAAAGGAGGAACACAAAATGACCGAGCAGGAAAGGCAGAAAAGGATAGCCGGAGGGTATCTCTGGCAGGATACCGAGGAGTATCTCGCGCACCAGGCCCGCGTGAAGGACCTTATGTACGAGTTCAACACCTCGAAGCCGAGCGAGGTGGAGAAGCGTCGCGGGCTCATGAAGCAGATGTTCGGGAGCGTCGGCGACGGCGTCTGGATAAACCAACCGCTCACGCTCGCCGTCGGCAGCACCGTCACCATCGGCGAGGGGAGCTACATCAACTCCGGCCTCACACTCATTGACGACTACAACATCACGATAGGCAAGGGGTGCCTCTTCGGCACCAATGTCACCCTCTGCACCACCGGCCACCCCATGGACCCGGAACAGCGCGCGACCGGAAGCATGTACTCTTTCCCCATCGTCATCGGCGACGGGGCGTGGCTCGGCGCGGGCGTTATCGTCCTGCCCGGCATCACGATAGGCAAGTACGCCGTCATCGGCGCGGGGAGCATCGTCACAAAGGACATACCCGACTACACCGTGGCGGTCGGCAACCCCTGCAAGCCCATCCGCACGCTGAACGAGCGCGACAAGGAGTACTACTGGCGCGACCGCCGCTTCGATGAACAGCCCGACTGATCGCGGAACACAGCCGGGAGAGGCGCATAAGCTCGACCTCAACCCCGACTTCTCCGAGAGGCTTGAATATACGGTGCCGGATATGCCGGTGAGGGCGGGCGGCGGACTTCTCTCGATATTTCGGGACTTCGCCGCGGCCTGCCACTGGCATGACGACTTTGAGCTCCTCGGTGCGGTCGATGGCGAGCTGGATTGCTTTGCAGGCGGTGCGACCGTGCATTTGAAGGAGGGCGAATGCATCCTTGTTAACTCGCGCCGCCTGCACTACGGCTTCTCTGCCGAGAAGCACGACTGCCGCTACCGCTTTTTCCTGTTCCACCCGTCGATATTCGCATCTCTCCCGCCGGCGGAGAAGGCGCTCGCAGAGCTTACGGCGGACGACAGCGCGGACTATTGGAAGTTTGACGCCGTGTCCGATGGCGCGGCACTCTTTGACGAGCTTTGCCGCTTTGCCGAGGAGGAAAACGTCTTCGGCATCCTGTCAAAGTCTGCGGCGCTGATAAACCTCGTGTCCGGGAGCGCGTCGGGACGGGAGCCGCCGTCCGGCGGCGAGGAGCTGGCGGCGCTTAGGGCTATGATCGGCTTCGTACAGGCGCATTACCCGGAGAAAATTGACCTCGGGCGTATCGCCGCCGCCGGAGCCGTGTGCCGGAGCCGCTGCTGTCTCATCTTTCGACGGAAGCTCGGGTGCTCACCCATCGAGTACGTCACGCGCTACCGGCTCGAAAAGGCGCGCACGATGCTCGTGCGGGGATGCGCCGTCACCGAGGCCGCGTTCGGATGCGGCTTCAACAGCGCGAGCTACTTCGCGGAGGTGTTCCGCCGGAGCTGCGGCATGACGCCAAAGGAGTACCGACGCAGTATGCAGACCTGAAATACAAACGGGGAACGGTATATGAGTACCGTTCCCCGTTTTTTCAGAATCGCAACCAACCCTGATTTACGCATCGGCTCGCGTCGTCGCACTGTGCGTCGAGCCCGTCTGCGATGACCTTCCACGTCCAGTAGAACCACCCGATCGCGTCGCGCATACTGTCCTGAAAATCGTCCGCGACGGTGGTGTAGAGGTTATCCTTCTCGGCCTTCGTCATCTCCGCAAGGCCGTCCGCGTGGTTCTGTGCGTTCCACTCGCCCACTATCAGCGGTACACGCCGCGCGGCGGCGTTCACGCGCTCGCCGAGGCCTCGCAGATACTCCGCGTAGACCTCCGCGTTCCGCTCGCTGAAAATGGTCATGTCCGGCGTCATGAGATAGTTGTGCGTATCTAGAACCGCGCCCTCGAGTGAGTTTATAAACTCATCCCATATATCGAGCTCGAACGCGTCCGAGAACACGACGTACTTCTCCGGCCCCGCGTGGCGGCGGATGGCGGCGTAGGCGTCGAGGTAGAAGCGCCTGAGGAAGTCAAGCGTGTAGCTCTCGTTCTTCTTCGCGAGCTCTTTATCTACCGGCTTGTAGAACTCCACGAGGCTGTTGATGTTAAGGAGCTTTCCCGCCTCGGTGTCACTGCACATCGGCTCGTTCAGGACTTCAATGCCCCACAGCGCCTCGCGCCTTCCGTAGCGCTCCGCTATCCGTTCGAGGACGTCCACCGTGTAGCGGACGTACTCCGGATTTGTCGACCACGTGCAGATGCCGCAGATGCCCGAGTTGTCGGTTCCGTTGTGACCGCCGGGAGCGGTGTGGAGGTCGACCAGTATCTTCAGCCCGAACTTCTCCGCCCAGTCGAAGGCACGGTCGAGGTACTCATAGCAGTGTATGTACGGTCCGACGTCCTCAAAGATGAAGAACGGTACCGGGATGCGGACGGCGTTGAAGCCCTTCGCCGCTATTTCCTCAAAGTCCCGCTCGGATATGAACTCGTCGCGGTGGACCTTGAGCCGCTCCGATGCGCGCTCGCGGCCGAGCTCCACGCACAGATACGTCTCGTCCTCCGCGCTCGTTCCCGCGAACAGTTCCTCCGTCATCCACTTTTCAAGCACCAGCCAGTTTCCGAGGTTAACCCCGCGCAGTTTTTCCATACCGATCCTTCCTTTCCGTTTCTCTTTAAGCTCAGTATAAACGCGGAAAGGAATCGTGTCAACGACAAATCGTCCGCTTTTTGTCCCGATAATGCTCGGCATACGCAAGCACGTCAATCGCTGAGCGCTGCGCTTACCATTGCCCCAGAAACTCACCCGGTCGGATGACAAATTTGTTCGATACAGAGTGTCGTCCTGTTCTGGCAGTAACGGTGTTGTGTCTGTATTGGGAGAGGGATCATTAAGGGAGAGGGCTTCGCCCTCTCCCTTAATCGCGCTTTTTGATTACTTTTTGCGCGAGCAAAATGTAATGCGTGCGTGCTCGAACCTTTTCCGCATAGATACATTCTACAGCACGCACCAGCATTGTCCGCTTCGCGGACAATGCCCAACACTTTCTTCACGAAACTGTGCAGGGCGGCACAGCCCCGCACAGCCTTCGGAACCGCCAGGTTCCGCATATTCGTACGGGGTTCTGCCCCGTAACAGTGACGCGGGGGCTCGCCCCGCAGATGCCTGCGGGGCTTCCCCGCTTGATTGGTGCGGGCTCCGCCCGCGATTATATCGCGAAGTCTCCGTCCTTGAATATATCCACTTCCCTGCCGTCCTCGGTGGTGCCGACGATGTGCATGTCCGGGGTGCCTATCATGAAGTCGACGTGGATGGTGCTGTCGTTGAACAGGTGCTCGCTTCCCTTAGGACCGGCGCCGAGGCCGCGTCCGAGCGCGAGATGGCAGCTTGCGTTCTCGTCAATGAGAGTGGTGTAGTACACGAGGCCGCTCATGCTTATCGGGGAGTGGTACTCGACAAGCGCCGCCTCGCCAAGGTATCCGGCGTTCTCGTCGGTGTGGATCAGGTCCTCGAGCATCTCCTTACCCTCGTCCGCGAGGACTTCTACGACCTTGCCGTCCTTGAAGCGGAAGCCGAAGTTCTCTATCTTCTTGCCGCCGAGAACGAGAGGACGGGAGGCGTAGACCACGCCGTTCGTCTCGAACTTGTTCGGCGTCGTGCAGATCTCCTCGGAGGGCATATTCGCATGGAACGGTATGAAGTCCTTCGGCCGCTCGCGCTTGCCGAAGCCGAAGTGCGACCACGGCGTGAGGCCGACAGTGAGGTCGGTGCCGTTTGAGGCGGTGTAGTGCAGCTTTGTGAGCTTCAGCTCGTCGACGGCGTTGCCGCGCTCGGACGTGCGGCGGCTCTTCTCCTCCCACGCGGCGACGGGGTCGTTATCCTCGGTGATGTAGCAGAGACGGAGGACGGTCTCCCACAGCTCGTCAAGCGCTTCCTCGCCGGTCTTGCCCAAGATGTACTCCGCCCACTCTATCGTCGGGATCATCGCGATGAGCCACTGGCAGTGCTTCTCGCGGCTCGCCTTGCGCATGATGTTCCGGACGGCGTCCACATGCGCGAATATCGCGCTCGAGTTTTTCTCGGAGACACCCTCCATGAGCTTCGGGTTCACGCCCTCGAGGCGGACGTAGCACGCGCCGTTGTCGAGGTATCCCTGGTGCATGGCGACCTCCCAGTCCTCCACGCGGCGGACGTCCTCGTCCGAGCGGTACTG
>CANPWY010000056.1 GCA_947585215.1 uncultured Clostridia bacterium | reverse complement strand
CGCCGTGCGGATCTCCTTCTCGTGGACCAACACCGAGGAAGACGTCGACGCGCTGACGTCGGCGCTGAGAGAGATCGTGTGACAAAGGAAAGAATGAGCGCCCCGCCGAAAGGCGGGGCGCGACCAGAACTCCGGCAACGTTGCGGAGATGCATATGTGATTTCAACCCACGCGACCCGCACGGGGCGCGACCATATCCCTGTTACCAGAGATGTCCCCGAAGTTTTATTTCAATCCACACTCCCCTCGCGGGGCGCGACGCCATATCAACGCCTACAAGATTATCGAGGCAACCCTATTTCAACTCACGCACCCCGTGCGGGGCGCGACCTTGAGGAAGGCGCCTTTGCTCTGTGTTTCCTTGATATTTCAATCCACGCGCCCCGTGCGGGGCGCGACTACTCGGCGGGGACAAAAAAGAGGCCGCGCCCCGATTTCAATCCACGCGCCCCGTGCGGGGCGCGACCTAAGAAGCCTCCAGAGGCACGTAAAAGCGAGAATATTTCAATCCACGCGCCCCGTGCGGGGCGCGACCTCAGGGGAGTTTTTAAGCTCATCAGGGTCAACATATTTCAATCCACGCGCCCCGTGCGGGGCGCGACGCGTCCCGGAGGGCTTGTTACCTCCAAACAACGATTTCAATCCACGCGCCCCGTGCGGGGCGCGACGATTCTGCATATTTCTAGATAACGTAATTTTTATATTTCAATCCACGCGCCCCGTGCGGGGCGCGACTACTAAGGGATACGGAAATAGTAAAAATGATTATAAATTTCAATCCACGCGCCCCGTGCGGGGCGCGACATCATCATTAGCAATAACGGAAATTGCCGAAGTAATTTCAATCCACGCGCCCCGTGCGGGGCGCGACAAAAGCCTGCTCAGTCAAAAGACATCACCTCAGAATTTCAATCCACGCGCCCCGTGCGGGGCGCGACGCATACGCGATTTTTACAAGTATGTTCGTAAGATATTTCAATCCACGCGCCCCGTGCGGGGCGCGACCCGACCTCTGTATGTCCGAGAGCTTCCAGGACGTATTTCAACCCACGCGCCCCGTGCGGGGCGCGACGATGGTTCAAATATTTTAATACGGCTGCTATGCCAATTTCAATCCACGCGCCCCGTGCGGGGCGCGACCAGTATCAGAGACCCAGCTGAGAGCAGTAGTAACATTTCAATCCACGCGCCCCGTGCGGGGCGCGACCGCAAATCTGTACAAAAATTCCCGGAGGAATTTTCTTTGGTTTGCAGAATCTTTGCATACCTAAGAACTAAAACCGAAAAAAGTGCTCTTTTTCTCCCTCGGCGAGTGCTTTTCTCCATTCAGAAGCGGTGCGAACCACCCGCCTTCTGATGTGTGCTTGCCCTTCGCGCCGCTATATGAGAAGGACCCCTTCCGGCTCGTATGACGCCTTGGCGCCGAAGTGTTCAATCTTGCTTTGGTATTTGTTTCCGAGCTGATAGAACCTCAGACTGTCCTTCTCCGGGTCAATGACCTCCAGCAGTTTTGCCTGAAGCAATTTATACTGCGCAGGATCTACCAGACATTCAAACACCGAGTTCTGCACCCGCTGACCGTAATTGACGCACTGCTTTGCCACCCGGCGCAGCCGTCTTTTCCCTGCGGCGTCCTCAGTGTTGACATCGTATGTAATAAGTACCAACACAAAACTGCCTCACTTCCACAGGAACGGCGGGTAGCCGTCTATGTCTCCCCGGAGATAACGGGCAAGCAGTAGAGCCTGAACATAGGGCACCAGACCCCATGCCAGCTTTTCCTTCAGATACGGATGGGTTATCGGTTCTGCCAGCCGCTTCTGCCACGAGGTGAGAAACAACTTTCTGCCTTCTTCGTTCAGCAACACCGCACCGCCGGGTTGTCGCTCAAAATGCTCCGAACGAATCGTTCGGTTATTGATGAGTGTCAGCACAAACCTGTCCGCAAACAGCGGCCGAAGCTCCTCCATCAGATCCAGCGCCAAAGAAGTTCGCCCCGGCCTGTCGCGGTGCAGGAATCCAACATATGCGTCCAGGCCCACGCTTTCCAGCGCGCCCGCACAGGAGTTTGCCAGCAGAGTGTAGGCGAAGGAAAGCAGCGCGTTTGTCGGATCCATCGGCGGCCGACGGGAACGGCCGGTAAAGGCAAACGTCTCCCGCTGATTCAAGATGAGCGAATCAAAAGCCCCAAAGTAGACTGCGGCCGTCTCACCTTCAAGTCCGCGAAGCTCGTCCGTAGAAGCTGCTTCAAGCAGGCGCGGCAGACTTTCCGCCAGCAGCATGGAAGCACGGCCGAGGCTTTCGTCGTCTATCCGCAGTGCATGGTCACGTTTGGTTCGCTCAATGCTCCACCGGCTGTTGTAAACCTTGCCGAAGATGAAATTCTTAGCCACGCAGCAGCTTTGGGCGTCATTGTCCGCCATTCGATACTGCGTTCGGCGCAGCAGAACATTGCCGTTATTTTCACCGCTCACTCGTGCAAGAAAGCGTCCTCTCGGTGTGAAGAAGCACAGGTTTATCCCATCTTGGGCACATTTACCCATCAGAGTGGGGCTTGCTCCCTTATAGGAAAAGCAGATGATGTTTTCCAACGTGTGGAGAGGAAACTGTCCCCTCTTCTCATCCTCTGCGAGCACCGTTACCGTCTCCCCTTCGAGAGCCAGGTAACTGTCCTCGCTGAGAACAAACAGAGTATTCAGAAATTTTCTCACGGCAACTCCTCCTCTCCCGGCATATGGGCACGAATATAGGCATCCGCAGACGGATTCTTCTGTAATCGGGGAAGGCACAGTTCCTTTAGCGAGCAGGCGGCGCAGCCTTTTCCGGGTCTTACCTTTGGCGTGTGCCCCCTCATGTAGAGGCTGTGCATCTCGGAAAGCATATTCTCCACCCGCTCCCTGAGCGCCGCATCCAACGTCACTTTGGTCCGCTGTCGGGGTTCACCGTAAAACAGACTGCCCTCCTGGATGGAGCAGAGCAGCATCTCTTCAAGGCAGAGGGCCTGCGCGCAGAGTTGGAGCTCGTCCGCATCAAACGGCTTGGGTTTGCCCCGCTTATATTCCACGGGGTACGGGCTCCACTTTCCTTCCCTGCCCGCAAGCGTCACTCCGTTCGGATCTCTGTGAAACTCCACCACGTCGCACACTCCCTGGATCTTCAGACGGTGAGAGACCACCCGGAGGCCGCGGACGATCAATGTATCGCCGCGGCTTTCGGTAAAAGTCTCGTCGTGGGCGTGCCGGTGGAGCAGATTCCCTTCCACCGTTCGCAGATTCTCAGCCCACTGCTGCTCGATGTGGATAAGCGCCCACTGTCGGCGGCAGAATGCAAAGTGCTGTATGCCCGACAGGGCAAGATACTCATCCTCGGGAAGTACGGTTACCCCATGCGCGTACAGGTGACGCCGGCGGGAAGCGCCGCCTCGTCCACAGTGACGGTGTAGTCGCTGTAAGCTCTAGGGCTGATGACATTCTCCTTTTTGGTGACGGTAACCGTATCAAAGAGCTTCCACGCCGGAGCACAGCCGAGCTCGGAGTCATGCTTGAAAACGATGAGCTCGCGGACGGCCATCTTCCCACGCGCGGCGGAGCGGTCGTACTCGAACATGTTGAGAATTGCCTGCCACAGAAGCTCAAGGTCTTCCTCGGAGAAGCCGGTGACCCTCCTTGCAAGGTTCGCGGATATATACCCCTCACAGCGGTAGAGCGCATACGGAACGATGTACTTGCGACCCATCTCGGTACCCTTCTTCTCCGCGTCCGCCTCGGTCGTGATGGCGACGCGGGTAATGGTGACTTCCTGGGGCACGATGGGGTCGATGCTTCTGGCAAATCCGAGCTGGACCGGTCCCCGGATCTGGCCGCAGTTGAGATTTCCTTTGACCATCGTAGTCATCACCGCGCCGAAGGTGCGGATGTCAAAGAAGTTCCCGCACATGAACTCCTTCACACGGCTGTCTACATCGACGCCTTCCTCTCCCCTCTTTTTGACGGCCTTTTTGAGATCCTCCGGCTTCATCGACGCGGCGCCGTCTATCCCCACGGAGGAAAATCCGGCGTTGTCGCTGGTGTTCAGGGGTGTGCCGTCCTTGATATAGATCCCGTAACCGGGTTCGCCCTCCTTGGCTGTCTCCACAAAGTTGCGGATCTTCCGCTTCAGGCAGACATCGGTAACAAGACCGTAGCCGGTCTCGGGGTCGACGCGGGGCATGTTGCCCGCGTCCGGGTCTCCGTTCGGGTTGCCGTTCTCCACGTCAAACAGAACAACGAATTCGTAGCGGTTCTTGATAGGTTCAGACATTTTCATTTCCTCCTTTATCCTTCTTTTCAAAGAATTTTTGGACCTGATGGTAATAGCCCAGATAGAAAGTGCCCTGATCCGCGAGCGGCATACGGGCGGGCAGAGTCTCGTGGATGCGGCCCTCCAAATCGCCGATCATTTTTTCGTAATAGGTTTTCAGGCCGCCGTCCAGCTTCCTCAGATGGCTCTGGGAAAGCTTTGTCAGCAGCGGAAATATCGTTGCCGGCGTAGCGCACGCACTGTTGAAATACTTGTCCTTAATTGTGGCGTTGATACCGGGATTTGCGGCTGATTGCACCCGTTCAAGCACGGCAAACAACCGTCCCAGCACATAAGAAAGATGACTGCTTTCTTCGTTGAGTTCCACTTTTAATACCTCCTCCGGAACTTTGAATTCTCTGTTTTTCAGGAAAAACGCTTTCAGAATGGCCGCACGGCCATAGGTGACGTTCTGTTCGGCGCGGATACGCAGCATCGTCTGCTCCAAAAGCGATACGGGATAAGGTCCGTCGGTCAGCACGGCACGGACCACCGCGCCCGCCATTGACGGTGACGCCTTTTTGTCCCGGCTGTTCGGGTTGACCGTTTCGTTCAGCAGCCTCCACAGCGGAAGCGTTCCGTTTTCAACATAAGCGGGTCTTACAATTAAGAGGCGGTCGTAGTGCGCCTGCACGTTTGTCATCATCCTGCCAAACGTATTCTGTAGGAAGAACCGCACACTCAGCCGCGCGGCGTTCGGCGCAAGTCCCAGTACATAGAAGTTGTTCTTCGGGTCAAGGGGTATACCGTTCACATCCGCCGGACTGCCGCTCGCAAGAGCTCTTACCGCGCTTTGCAGGGTGCCTTCGCTTATCGTGTCGTGCCGTCCGCCAAGCACGGCGCAATCAAACACGTCCTGATACTTGGGCTCAGCGTCCTCCGCCCAGTAGATGACGGCCGTGTCTCCGATATACTGTGTATGTTCCCGGTCGCCCACGAGCCGGTTCAGCGCCGCGCCGTATTTGAACGCGGCCTCCTCGGAGACGGGCGAGTTCAGACCCTGTCCCGTCTCCTTTCCCTCGTGTCCGTAAGATTCAAATGCGGCAGCGTTGAATGACACAAGGGAAGCTCCGCTGGATTGAGCATCCCGGACGCCTTTGATAGCAGGGTGGAGACGGGCAACAGGTCCAAGCTGCCCCGTCACCAGACATCTGCCGACGGCGGAACCCTCGGACGCCGAGGCGCGGTGATCCTCCCACGCCGCGCGAATGTCAGGGTCATCCTGAGCGTAGGCGCCTCCGACCGAAAAGATGAGGTTTGCGCCCTTCACTATCTCGTCAAGATACGGAGCGAGCACCGGGTCGTCCGCCGCGCTCTCCGGCTGCCAACCGTCAAAGAACGCCAGTACCGCGCGGGCGGCGGCGCAGTCCGTACCGTCAAGTATCTCATGGTGCAGAGTTTTCGCCGCCTCGAAGCACTGACGGGAGCGTTCCGGCTTTCCCTTGTTGTCAATGCCGAGGAAGTAGGAACTGTTCTCACAGAGGAAGTTGGAGGCGATGCCCGAGGATTTCTTCACCTGTTCCGGCACCTGCACGGACTGCGGAGCTTCTCTTTTTCCTCCGTCCGGCAGGACTTTCAGCGGAATGACTCCGCGAAGCGTTCCATGCTCGTCGATGTCCAGCGCAAACGACACCTTTGCCTCGCTCCATCCGGGCGGCACGACGTCGCCGCGATCGGCCAAGGCGTCGTAGTAATCGCACAAAGCCTTCAAGATCATCTCAGCACCTCCTTCCCCGCCACCTCCAGAACACCGTTCGTCAGTTCTGCCATAAAGAACATCGGTTGGATGTCCCGAGGGTCAGAATAGTCCATGTCGTAGAGCATGATGCCGAGAGACCGCGTCTCCGGGATGGCCGGCACCAGTCCCCCGCGCCACGCCCGGAAGCTTGCGGGAAACTCCCGGCAGCCGAAGCAGGGCTGGTGGTAGCACTGTCCGCGCTCCAGACGGCGGCGGGATATGTCGATAAACTTACCCTCGCTGTCGGTGGGATTTGCCTTGTCGGTCATCGTGAAATGCGCGTCGATCACATAGCGGACGTTTATCAGCACCACTGACGCCCGCTGCTGGATGCTCTCGCCGGTGTAGATGGCAAGCGGGCGGGCGGAGCCGTTCATGACCGACCGCACATTCGCGGCGGAGATCTTGTCCTTCACCTCGTTTCGCCGAATGTTCGTGAAGGCTATGGGGTTCATGACGTGGATGCGGTCGATGTGCCATCTCAGACCCGGGTGCCAGTAAATGGCCTCGATTATCCCGCGCGCGGCGGAGGGCGTCATGACGTCGTAGCTGACGCGCTCGACCTTCAGCTCGGGCCGCGTGAAAAGAGCGTAGTCGCCCCACACCTCCACCTGAATGCCTTGGCTCATAATAACTTCACCTCGCTTTTCCGTTTTGGATATTTTTGGAATATGTCAAAGAGGGGTGGCAGTCGGTTGATCCGGCTGCCGTCTCTCCTCGCCTCCACCAAAATCATTCCTTCAAACCTCCTTTCAACTTTTAGCTTTAATAGTGTTGTTAGTAAATCGGCCTATAAACAGGATAGCACAAAAGCAGGTCGTTGTCAATAGATATTTGGCAAAAAAATATTGAATTGTCCCGCTATATAGGGTATAGTATATATCGATGGTCACTCCCAAAGCGGAGCGTGGATTGAAATAATAGCGTTGTCAGTATTGATTCCGGTCGCAGGGCAGATGCAGAGGCATCTGCCCTGCGGCTGTTTTACGCAAAGACACCCGCCCCGCCATCCGGCACGGACAGCCCGGTCTCGGCGTCGTACAGCGACGGGTCTGTCAGAATAAACAGGTTCTCCTCCACCGGCTCCAGCGCTCCCCGCTCACCGAGTTCCCTGAACTGGTTATCATAGACGCCCACCGAGTACTTCCCGGTCTTCCGCAGCAGCGATCTGCTCCGCTCTCCGCGCCGCAGAAGCTCCGCAAGCTCCTTTGCCTTCTCCGTGTGCGGGATAAAGACGGAGCGGGTGTTGTCATCTATGATGTGAAACTTTTCGGCGACGCTCGCAAACGGGTACTCCCATGCTTTGAAGCCTGCTTCAAACCGGCTGACGACGCTTCCGGTATTCATACCTTCCCCGACGTATCGTCTCAGCGTCTCGAAGTACCTTCTCACCGTCTCGGGCGAGTCAATAATGGCCGCGTCCCGGGTGACCTCACGCATGGTCTCGGTCGGCCTCTTCATGGAGTGCGGCAGGTGGGCGGTATACGAATCGTCCGGTCGGAAAACGTAGACGAAGCTCTCGTCCGCGCTCCGCTTTCCCTCGCGGTTGCACCGTCCCGCCGCCTGAATTATCGAGTCGAGGCCCGCCTCCGCGCGGTAGACCACAGGGAAATCCACATCCACTCCCGCTTCTATCAGGCTCGTCGCGACCACGCGGCACGGAAGTCCGTCATTAATCCTCCTTCGAACGGTCTCCAGAACCGCGCTGCGGTGTTCCGGCGTCATCAGCGTGGAGAGATGGAATGAACCGTCCTTGGAAAGCAGTTTAAAGAGCACCTGCGCCTGTTTTCGTGTGGAAACTATGCAGAGCGCTTGTCTGTGCTCCGAGAGCCGCTCCGCAAGCTCCCCGTCGGAGAGTCCGCCGAGATGCTCATATCTCACTCGGCGGAATATGCCGCTCGGCACGGACGGCGCTATTTCCACCGGCGAAAGCGACGGCGATATTTCCCTGAACATTCCGTCAAGTGCAGGCTGAGTTGCGGTGCAAAGAATGCATGACGCCCCGTAGTTTACGACGAGCTCCGCTATCGCCCGCACGCAGGGTATCAGGTACGGCAGCGGCAGCATCTGCGCCTCATCAAAGATTATCACACTGTCCGCAAGGTTGTGAAGCTTCCTGCATCGGGATGTTTTGTTTGCAAAGAGCGACTCAAAGAATTGGACCGCCGTTGTCACCACGACAGGCATATCCCAGTTCTCGGAGGCAAGCTTGCTGCGCTCCTTCTTTGTATCCGGCGCACCGTTCTCGTCATCGCCGAAGTCCACATTGGAGTGGTGCTCGAGCACGGCATCCTCCCCGATGACCTCTCGGAATTTGTCTGCCGTCTGTTCGATGATGCTTGTGTACGGTATGACGTATACTATTTTCTTCTTTCCGTGTGCCGCCGCGTGGTGCAGAGCAAACGCCAGTGATGAGACGGTCTTACCGCCGCCGGTCGGGACGGTCAGAGTGAACAGTCCTGGTGCCTGCTTCTCCCCCGCCTCCATGCAGGCGTGAAGGATCTCCTGACGGACGCGGTTCAGTTCGGAATCCGGTGCGTCCCAGCGGGTGACGTATGTATCCAGCCTTTCGCGTAGCTGCTCCGCCGTAAGGTCGCTGCCCCTCGGTGGAGTGCTTCCCTGCATGAATCTCTCGGTGTCAAGGTAGTCCGCGTCCACAAGGCAGGAGAAGAGCATGCGTATCCAGAAAGCCACGGTGAAGCCTCCTCTGCCGAGCATCTCTGGAAATCGGAACTTGGCCGAATCCAAGGTTATCTCCGCGGAGAAAGCGCCGCAGGGTTCCGCCTGCTTTTTCAGACGTCCGTGCAGAGTCGGCGCGCCGGGCGGATCCGCGCTCCCTCCGCCGTCCGGCAGGCCCGCATGATGACCGGCAATGCAGTAGGCAGCGTGTGCGCCGATACGCCTGCCCGCTTCCTGCGCTCCCGCGGTGGAGTGGTCCACCCGAATATCTTCTCCCCGAATGCGGCGCTGAAATGCCTCGGAATACTTTCCGATATCGTGGGCAAGTCCGATCTGCTTAGCAAGCTCTTCCGCCCCGAACGGCGCGGCGAATTCGGCGCAGAGCTCAGAAACATTTTTGGCGTGCTCTAGGATGCTCTGTTCTCTGCCGTCTTCAGAACGATGTGCAAGGTACATTTCAATTACTCCTTAATGTTATTTTGCGCTTGTCTATATTGTAGCACAGTATAAGTCCCAAAAAACGGACTTTCAAAATATATTTCTATTCCTTGCCGATTTTTCCGGCCGGCAAAAAAGGGAGGGGCGTCAGCCCCTCCCTTTCGTGTTGTTTTTGCGCTGTTAGTTCGCGGTTTGTGTCGCGCCGTTCCGGCCGCGCTTACTTGACGACCTTCTCGCAGAAGCGCATGAGGATGGTCGCGACCTCGGCGCGCGTTGCGCTCTTCGCGGGCGAGATGTGCGACGCGTCCGTGCCGTTCACAAGCCCGAGCTCTACAGCCCAGCTCATCGCGTCCGCCGCCCAGCTGCTCACCGACTTGGCGTCCGCAAAGTTTGCGAGCGTTCCGCCCGTCTCAGTCACGTAGCCCCTCTTCTGCGCGTAGCGGTGCAGGATCGTCACGAGCTGCTCGCGGCTCACGTTGTCATCCGGCGCGAACTTGTTGTTGTCGTAGCCGTTGACGACGCCGTTCTCCGCCGCCCATGCGACCGCGTCAGAGTAGTACTGCCCGGACGGGACGTCCGCAAAGCCTTCCTCGACAGCGTCCGGCTCGTACGCGAGGCGGTACAGAACCGTCACCATCATGCCGCGAGTCATGCTTCCGTTCGGCGTGAACTTGTTCTCGCCTGTGCCGTTGAACAGCTCGCGCGCCGCGACGAACTCGACCGCGTTCGACGCCCAGTGGTTCGCGTCCTCGACGTCCTCGAACGTCTCGGCCTTGTCCACAATCTTGAGTGTGACGTCGCCCTCGACGTTCAGCACGACGCCGTTCTCGCCGATGGTGCAGTCGCGGACAACCTCCTCGGTGCCGTCCTCATGGACGATTATCGCGACCGTTCCCGGGCCGAACTCTGTGACCGGAATTTCGACCTTCTTGCTCTCGGTCGACTCGGTGCGGACGCTGATCTCAGGAGCCTCCTCGGCGGTCTTTGCCGCAGGCACTTCGACCGGCGCGGTCACGACGTCCTGCTTCTCGGCTTCCTTCGGTATGACTACCTCTGCGGAAGTCACCTTGCCCTCCGCGTCGGTGTTCTTCTGGCCGACGACGCCGTCCGGAGTGGTTGTGCGCTCGGTGGCGCTGCCGTCGGTCTGCGTGACCTTCTCGGTGACGGTGTTGTCCGGCTTCGTCGTGGTTTCGGTGATGACGCCGGACTTGTCCGTGTTCTTTTCGGTCACCGTGCCGTCGGTCTGCTTCGTCGTCTCCGTCGTGGAGCCGTCCGGCTTGGTGGTGGTTGTCGTGGTGGAGCCGTCCTCATTCTCGACGGTCTCCTGCTGGTTGCCCGGAGCCGTAGAACTGCCGGTGCCGGTGAATACCGGCGGCAG
>CANPWY010000055.1 GCA_947585215.1 uncultured Clostridia bacterium | reverse complement strand
CGCTCGTACCACGCGGAGCCGCGCCACGGACGGCTGCCGTCCATGCCGTCCACGGCGTTCCAGCTGTGCGGAAGCGTAACGCTCTCCCACGCGGCGTCCGCCGGAGCGGACGGTGCGTCGCTCCTTACGAATTTCCAGTTGTCGTTTATCGGTATGACCTTTCGCATTTCGCTTTCCCTCCCTATAAGTAATACACGGTGTTGCTTATAATTGTATTATACCATTATATGGGTAGGCGCACAAGCGCAAATCCCCGCCAACCTTGCCCGAAAGCGTTGCGATAATGCGGCGGTCATTGAAAACGCCGCCGCAGTGTGCTACAATATTATCAATAAAATACATATACCCGGCGGGGCGCTCCGCCGGTACTATCAGGGAGGTCATTATGGAAAAGAGTATTCTTGAAGCCCTGCGCGGCGAAAACGGGAACTATCTCTTTCCGTTCTTCTGGCAGCACGGAGAGAGCGAGTCTGTCCTGCGCGAGGTCATAGGGAAGATACACGACTGCGGCATTGGCGCGTTCTGCGTCGAGAGCCGTCCGCACCCCGACTTCTGCGGCCCGAAGTGGTGGTCGGACATGGACGTCATTCTCGACGAGGCGAAGAAGCGCGGCATGAAGGTCTGGATACTTGACGACGCGCACTTCCCCACCGGCTACGCGAACGGCATCCTCGCGAAGGGTCACGCAGACAGGACAAAGCAGTACATCAAGTTCACCGAGGTCCCGGTCGCGGGACCGCTCCCAGGCGCGCGCTTCAACGCCGCGTCGCTCCTGAACCCGCCTCCGTCCCCCGCGATGGGCGTCGACATGGCGGCGATAATGAATCAAGGACTTGCGACCCCCGAGCTCCCGAAGGACGACTTTCTCCTCGCCGCCGTCGCGCGGAAACTCGAGCGAGACGGAACTCTCGGAGAAGCGATCGTGCTCGACGAATACATCTCCGACGGCGTCCTCACCTGGGACGTTCCGGGCGGCGAGTGGCGAGTCTTCTTTATAGTTGTGAGCCGCACCGGCGGCGGGCGCGCTAGCTACCTCAACTGGGCGGATGCGGAGAGCGCCGCGCTCCAGATAGAGGCGGTCTACGAGCCGCACTGGGAGCACTACGCCGCCGAGTTCGGCAAGACGATAGCGGGCTTCTTCTCGGACGAGCCCTGCATAGACAACTGCGTCGGCTTCATGTTCAACGAGGACATCGGCCGCAACGACATGGCGCTCCCTTACTCCGAGGAGCTCATCTCCGCACTGCGCGAGTCGCTCGGCGGGAAGTTCGAGGCCGACCTTCCCGCTCTCTGGCGCGAGACCTCAGACCGGGCGCGCACGGCGGAGGTCCGCCGCGCGTACATGGACGCGCTCACGCGGCTCATCGAGCGCAACTTCAGCCGCGCCATCGGCGACTGGTGCGCGGCGCACGGCGTCGAGTACATAGGCCACATCATCGAGGACGAGAACCAGCACGCCCGCCTCGGTTCGAGCATGGGCCACTTCTTCCGCGCGCTCCGCGGCCAGCACATGTCCGGCATTGACGACATCGGTGGGCAGGTCACCTTCGGCGGCGGGAACGGCAGGCGTGCCGGTCTCTTTACCGACCGCGACTGTGAGTTCTACCACTACGCGCTCGGCAAGCTCGGCCCGTCGCTCGGGCACATCGACCCGCGCAAGCAGGGGCGGACTATGTGCGAGATATTCGGCGCCTACGGCTGGAGTGAGGGCACGCGCCTGATGAAGTACCTCGCCGATCACTTCCTCGTGCGCGGCGTGAACCGTTTCGTCCCGCACGCGTTCTCCCCCAAGGACTTCCCGGACAGCGACTGTCCGCCGCACTTCTACGCGCGCGGAAACAATCCGCTCTACCGTCCCTTCGGGCTGCTCGCGCGGTACATGAACCGGATGTGCCACGTCCTCTCGGACGGCACACACCGCTGTCACGCGGCGATACTCTACCACGGCGAGAGCTCGTGGATGGGCGACGCGCAGCTCATGCAGAAGCCCGCGCGGGCGCTCGCGGAACATCAGATAGACTTCGACTTTCTCCCCTCCGACGTCTGGGACGACCGCGAGGGCTACCCGCACTCCTTCGACGGACGTCTGCACGTCGCGGACGAAACCTACGACTGCCTCATAATACCCGGCTGCGACTACGTCCCGTACCATGCGGCGAGGTTCGCGGCGGAGGCGGCGAAGTCCGGCTTTGCCGTGTACATCACCGAGAGGATGCCGCTCGGCGTCCTCGGCGGCTCACCCGAGGAGAACGCCGCGGCGTTCGAGGGACTTCGCGCGGCGGAGGTCGTTCCGACCGGCGCGCTTGCGGACATCCTCATAAAGAAGGGACTTGCGGAGGTCACGCCCGACCGCTTCTTCCCCGACCTCCGCGTCTACCACTACGAGAAGGGCGACCACCTCTACATGCTCTCAAACGAGAGCGCGGGAGACGTGTTCGACGGCGAGGTCTTCTTCCCCGCCTCCGGCATGCCGGTCATCTATGACGGATACGAAAACGTCCTCCGCGCGGCAGACTTCCGTGAAGGCGACGGAGGAGTCTCGGTGCGTCTCCGCCTCGAGCCCTACGAGTCTGTGATAGTTGACTTTGCGGAGGACGCTATCGGGCTTGCCCGCCGCGCCCCGAAGCTCACGGGCGAGTCGCAGACGCTCGCGGGCGAGTGGACGGTCGCCTTTGCCTCCGCGAAGGAGTATCCGACCTTCTCCGGCGCGACAAAGATGAAGGAACTTCAAAACCTCGAAGTTCTGAAGCCCGGATTTTCCGGTACAGCGCGGTATGAGCTCGACTTCACGCTCGACCGCGCGCACGACGACGCCGTGCTCGAGCTCCCGGAGGCTTTCGAGTTTGCCGAGGTCTGGGTAAACGGCGAGAAGGCCGGCGCGCGCATAGCGCCGCCCTATCGCTTCGACTGCTCCGGCCGCCTCGTCGCGGGCAGGAACCACATAGCGATAGAGGTCACGAACACGCTCGCGAACGCCATGAGCGGCGCCGCGCCGAGCTACCTCACCGGCGCGGAGTTCACCGCGCCGTCCGGCCTGCTCTGCGACCCGGTTTTGCGCTTCTGATCGCCCGATACGCACGCAAAAGAGGGCGGGACATCTTGTCCCGCCCTCTTTTTTATGCGAAAAGATATTGCCTATACACAACAAGCATATACGCGGCCTTGACGCCCAGGTACGCAAACACTGCAAAGCACAGCCACAGCCCGAATCGCGCGAGCGGCCGCGCGCGGAAGTGATACATCGCCCAAAGCGCCGCGGGTATGACGACGAGCTTATACCCCGCCGCCATCCACGGCGAGCCGAGCAGCACCGCGAAGAAGGGATTTCCTTCCCGCATACCCGGAATGCGGCCGATGCCGAACACGGTGTACGCGAAATCCACTAGGCTCAAAATCTGCGTACCAATGGCGAGGAGCAAATACAGCCGCCGCGAGCGAGGCAAAGAACTTTCCACTAAACCGCCTCCTCAAAGCAAGTCAAACCCGACGGGTGACGCTTACGGATATATAACAACGTAGATTGTTTGAGTATAACGGCCAGATTGAATACTTAATGTCACAGTACCGCTATTTTTTGCTGTAATCTTAATGGAAGTATAATACGAGCTGAGGGCACCTGTAAGTGTAGTTTCAAGTGTATCGCCACTTTGACTATTCAATTGTTCCTGCGTACTTGTAAATACAGCATTGTTTGTATTATTTATGGCGTTTAGCGTGCATTCTGTTACGCCAGCTGTCATACAAAGCTCTACAGTGTAGTTAGCCGATTTGCTTGCATCTATTTCCAATGTCGCCGGTGAATGTTCATGGCTACATCCACCGGAACCGGTGCTCTCAATTGTCGGCATGGCATCCGCCGGAATGGCCGAAACATTAAGCGTGCCATCAGCGTTTCTGCCTTTGATAACTACTTGGATGGCAGTGCCTTCTTCCGGAAGGTTATTTATAAACGCCTGACGATCGGCCTCGGTCATCTGCGCCATCTGGCCCGCTGTGGAAAGAAATCCGCCGGCTTCATCCCAGAATGCGCTTGCGTTGCCCTTAAATTCGTAGTAAGTCTTGCCGTCTTCTACTCTTTCATCGAGTTGATCCTGATACCGATCATACATGGACTTCATCATCTGGTTGTAGCCCTTGTTGTCTATCTGAGCCTGCGAAAAATCAGTGCCTCCAACCTTATTATTCAGATAAGCTTGTGCTGCCGTGTAAAGGTTTGTATTACTTGAATCAGCAAACGGGTCTTTATAATCGTTAGTCAAGAGAGCGTTAAACGTCACCAAAACATTTTGAAGGCTTTCAATGTCATCCTCGATCCCGTCATAATTATAGTTTTGCCTGAGGTACTCGGCGAACGAATAATTCCTGGCCACGATCGAGGGGAGACTTTCGGTTTTGTTGTCGGCGGAGGGGTTGAAATTCACCCAGTCAAGACTTGCGGAGGGAGTACTGGCCGCCTTGGCCGCAGCCAGAACTAAGGCGGGGGCATTTTTCTCCACATCGCTGACCTCTTTTCCGAATTCGCCGCTGCTAAGCAAGGCTGTTACTTTTCCGACTGCGTCTTTAACAGCGTCCCAGCTCTGTGTAGCGACTCCGACATAAGTGAGATTGACATTCTCCCCGTCCAGGAAATCGAGACTATCCAGCGCGGTATTTACTAAATTAGCCGCCTCTTTGGCAGGAATTGATCCGGGCCATTTTTCGTAGCTCAATGCCGCGTTGATCCCGGCGTCATTAATAGCCTTCTGGATGGCAGGTGTAGTTCCAACAGCGCCGTTGGAACTCAGAAGGACTATGCCGTTGGGGTTATCCCCGAACAGCGTCGGGTCTGAGTAGTCCGCCAGCTCTATCGCATGAATGATTTCTCCAACGGTCTGTCTGTCAACACCCTTGTTGGTGTAGTCTATGTAGCCGTTGTAAACCGGGTAGGCTACAGCGGCGAGTATCGCGAGTATCGCGATAACGACGATCAACTCAACCAGTGTGAACCCTCGCTTGCCTTCTTTCAGAATCTGTCCCTTCATTGTTGAACCTCCCAAAAGAGTGTTTTCCTTCGTCAAAATCGACAAAGGCTATGCGGAACTACCGTCGGAAGGCCCCGTTTTTCGACATTATTGGTATAATGTCAACTGCGCGCACTTCGGTTTGCCTCAAAATCGGGAAGAATCGTTTCTGTTTTGCACAAATCAGAAAATTTGGGCGCGCTTTCGCACACCCTCCCGCTCCTTCCTCAAAAAAAGGAGCGCCGAGGGTGTGCCGACTACACTCAAAATATGTAAATCAAGCCTGTTTTCAGGGAAATTTCCTCTCAGCACTTGACTTCTTTGGCAGAGTGACTATAATAATAATTGATTTTATGCGGACGCGGCATGCCGTCCGGCCTTCTTGAATCGACATTATACCAATAATGTCGATTTTTTGTTGTCCGGCCTACGCCGTTCGCCGCCTGCCCGACGGTCGGTACTCCGTGTCCGGGATGAGGTCTAGTTCCTCGAGCATAGCCCTGTGTTCCGCGCCCGTCGTCATGATATAGATGCGCGTCGTGTTCACGCTGCTGTGACCGAGGACGTCCGCGAGCTTCGCAATATCATGGCTCCGCTCGTAGAACATTCGCGCGAACAGCTTGCGCAGGTTGTGCGGGAACACCTTAGCCTCGGAGACGCCGGACTTCCGAGCCAAGCGCTTCATCATCGCCCAGACCGTGCCTCGCCCGACGGGATTTCCACTGCGGTCGAGGAACACCGCGCCGGAAGTTATCCCGTTGAGCTCCGCATACTCGACAAGCAGAGTTTTCAGCTTGTGCGTGATGAGGATCGAGCGGGTCTTTCCCTTGCACGTCACCGACAGCGCGCCGCGCTTCACGCCCTCGACGGTGAAATACTTCAACTCGGAGATTCGTATCCCGGTGGAGCATATCGCCTCGAGGATGAGACGCTCGCGGGACGACGCCGCGCCGAGCAGGCGGAGGTATTCGTCGCGGGTGAGCTCGCGTTCCTCGGGACGGAACGCCTCGCGCTGGACGCGCGTCCGCTCGGCGCGGCAGTCCTCCCGTCCGACAAAGCGGAACAGAGCGTTCAGCGACGCGAGCATCGTGTTCACGCTCGACGGCGAGTAGCCCGCGCCGAGAAGCGCGTCGCGATACTCGAGCGTCAGCGCGGGCGAGACGGGACGCCCCGCGAGAAACCGCGCGAACTCGCGCGCGTCGTGCAGGTACTTCTCGCGCGTGCAGACACTGCGCCGCTTCGCTTCGAGCTCGCGCGCGAAGGCGGAGAGAATTTCCGGAGTAAGAACCAAATTTGTCATTTTCATAGAGACTTCCTTGGGGTAAAGTTGATAATATGATGATACATCATATTTTTACCCGATAAGTCTCAACTTTGCGCGGCAAAAAGCCCCCGCGAAACATACGTTTCGCGGGGGCTTGGCTTCGCGGGAAATTTATCTTACATTCCACCTGTCGTTATACGTGCCGCGTATGTCCTCCGGAGCGCCCTCGACCTCCGTTTTGACCTTGGAGGTCCTGCGGCGCTCGTCGAGATACTTCTCAAAGAGCTCGGTGTCAAGCGGCAGCTCGACCATCTTTCCCGTCCAGTCGCTGAGGTGCATGGCGTTCGAGAGGGTGAGGCCGTTTATGCCGTCATAGCCGGGGGCTATCAGCTCCTCGCCGTGCAAAACGGCATTCGCAAAGTTCTGAAGTATGCCGACGTGCGCCGTCTCGACGCCGGGGCAGTCCGGCTCGAGCTCGGTGACTGGCGGCGTCGCGAAGCCCTGCTTTGACGTAAAGCAGACCTCGCGCTCCGGCTCGTCGAGCTTCCACATTCTGAGCTTGCCGCCCTCCCAGACGAGCTTCGCGCGGTCGCCGCTTATTTCGAGACGGTTCGTGCCGGGATACTCGCCGGTGGTGGTGATGAAGGTCGCGCTCGCTCCGTTGTCGTACTCGGCGTAGGCCGTCACGTCGTCCTCTATCTCGACGTTGTGCCAATGTCCGTAGCGGCAGCGCGCCCAGACTCTCTGCGGCATACCGAACATCCACTGCCAGAGGTCGAGCTGGTGCGGTGCCTGATTGAGCAGGACGCCGCCGCCCTCGCCCGCCCATGTGGCGCGCCACGAGCCGGAGTCGTAGTAGCTCTGGGTGCGGTACCAGTTGGTAATTATCCACACGAGGCGCTTCGGCTCGCCTATCTCTCCGGAGCGTATCAGCTCGCGTATCTTGCGGAACTGCGGATTCGTGCGCTGGTTGAACATTATTCCGAACACCTTGCCGCTCTTCCTTGCCGCCTCGTTCATCTTCTCGACGGCGGAGGTGTACACTCCCGCCGGCTTCTCTATGAGAACGTTCAGCCCCGCGTCGAAGCCCGCCATCGCGAGCGGCGGATGCAGATAGTGCGGCGTCGCGACTATCAACGTGTCGATAAGCCCGCTCTTTATCATCTCCTGCGCGTCCGCAAAGAGCGGGACGCCCGGCAGATTCTCCTTCGCCCAGTCGAGTTTTGCGGGCGAGACGTCGCACACCGCCGCGAGGCGCATACCCTCGACCTTGCCCTCAAGGATGTTCTTCGAGTGTGCGCTTCCCATGTTGCCTATTCCGATGATGCCTACGTTGAGTTCACTCATAGCTGTATCCTCCTCTGTCAAGTATCTTCTTCAGTGCGTCCGCGCCGGCGTCGAAGGCCTCGTCCGGCGTGGAATAGCTGAATTTGTGCCGTAATTCCTCGGTTTGCAGATTTTTGAGCCCGATAAAGCTGAAAAGGTGCGGTTCGAGCGTGAGCACGCGCCCGCTCCCCTTCTCCGCGAACATGTCAATTATCCTCGCGACGCCGCCGTCCCCCTCGCCGGACGGAACGACCGTGCCGTCCTCCGCGAGCGCGTCCTTGATGTGCAGATATGTCGTCCGCGCGGCAAAACGCGGGAAAATCTCGTCCGGGCGCTCGCCGCACTGTATGTAGTTTGCCGGGTCGAAAACCGAGCCGAGCGACGGCACGGCCTCGAGCAGGCGGAGCGTCCGCTCCGCCGTCGAGCCGAATATCCCCTTCTCGTTCTCGTGGCAGAGAATGACGCCCTCCTTCTCCGCAAGCTCCGCCATGCGGCGAAGCTCCGAGAATATCGCATCCGCCGCGCCCTCCGCCTCCTCCTCGGAGACGTAATAGCTGAACATTCTCACCCGCGTCGTGCCGAGGCGCTTTGCCGCCTCTATGGACCGCTCGAAGCGGCGACGGTTCTCCTCCATGTCCTCAAGGCGCGTCTTGCCGAGCGGCGAACCGACGCTCCACACCTCTATTCCCGCGGCGTGAAGCGTCTCCGCGACGGCGTCGAGCTCTTCGTCCGAGAGGTCGGTGACGGTCTTTCCCCCGACGTTCCGTATCTCAAGAAGGCGCATACCGTTCCGGCGCAGAGCTTCTATCTGCCCCGCGAGGTCTCCCGACGCCTCGTCGGCAAACGCGCAAAGCCTGAAATCCGTCATCAGAAGTCAAGCCCCGCTTTCTTCAGATTGTCGTGGCTTATCCGCAGCTCGTCGAACGGGTCGCGCCCGTAAGCATCGTCCTGCTCGACCATGGCGTACTCCACGCCGGTGTCGCGGCAAGCCTCGAATATCTCGTCCCACTCGAGGTTGCCCTCCATCACCGGCGCGAAGCGCTTGTCCCAGCCCTCGACGGCGTAGTCCTTGAAGTGGCATATATCCACGCGTCCCTCGAAGCGGCGGAGCTCGCTTGCGGGGTTCCTGCCGCCGGCCTGCACCCAGAAGAGGTCGAGGATGAAGCCCCAGAGGTCGGGGTCGGTCTCGTCCGCCATGATGTCGATGAGCGGCGCGCCGCCGAAGCGCTGATACTCGAAGCAGTGATTGTGGTAGTGCAGCTTCAGCCCGCGCTCGCGGAAGACCCGCGCCGCGCGGTCGAAGTCATGCAGGAACGCGCGCAACCCCTCGACACTCCCGACGTATCTCTGCGGCATCATGCCGATTCCGACGTTTTTGCAGCCGTAGATCTCATGCTCGCGTGCGACCGCCTCCGGCTCGTTCATTATGCGGTCCTGGTTCGTGTGGGTGACGACTATCCGAAGCCCCGCCTCGTCCGCGAGCTCGCGCATCCTCTCCGGCGCTATCGGAGCGAACGCCGACACCTGCAGGGTTTTGTACCCTATTGCGGCCAGCTTCTTCATCGTCTCGGCTATGCCCGCCTCGTCCTGCGCGAACGCGCGGACGGTAAAGCCCTGTGCTCCTACTATCAACTCTGTCCCTCCTTACGTTGTCCCGTCGCCCGCGGCGGGCGACCGGTCATTTCCCAAACGCCATTTTTGCGGCGTTTTCGTAACAAATCTTCCGCATCACCTTCGCGCACGCGGCCTCCTCAGCCTCGCCGCACTCTATCCACTCACCGAGCACGCTCGCGGCTATGCGGCGGTAGAAGTCGTGGCGCGGATAGGAGAGAAAACTGCGGCTGTCGGTGAGCATCCCGGGGAAGGCGGCGAGGTATCCCGCCTCCGCCACGGTCTCTATTTGACGGGCTATCCCGCCGAGCGTATCGTGGAACCACCACGCCGCGCCCATCCTCACGCGCGGGAAGCTGAACGCCGCGCTCGCGAGCGCCGCCGCGTTCGAGGGCTCGAGCGTGTAAACTATCGTCTCCGGTAGTCCCGCGCCGCGCTCACAGCTGTCAAGGAAGTCCGCGAGCACCGAAGGAGTCACTGCATCCGCGGCGCAGTCAGCCCCGGCGTCCGGTCCGAAGCTCTCAAAGAGCGCGGTGCGCGGGTTGCGCTTTGCCGCGAAGTGGAGCTGTGACACCATCCCGCGCGCCGCGTACTCCCCCGCAAGGAATCGGTAGATATACCCGAGCCACGCGGAGTAGTCCTCCGCGGGCATCCCCGCCTCGTACCGTCCGGCAACGGCGCCCTCAAATATCGCCTCGGCGCGCTCGCTCGAGCACTCGGCGGAGGGCAGGCCCTCCACGCCGACGTCCGCAAACCTGCACCCGAGCGCGCAGAAGTCGTCGAGCCGGCGGCGCAGCGCCTCCTCCAGGTCTTGAAGCGACCTTATTGCGACACCCGCCGTGCGTCCCAGCCTTGCAATGTACTCCCCGTAGCCCTTCCTGCGGACGTTTGCGACGTTGTCCGCACGGAACGCGGGCGCTATTTTTGCCGAAAGCGGGTTCCGTCCCGCCCTGCGGTCGTCCTCGAAGCGGCGGTGCCAGACGAGGTCGTCCGCCGGGTCGTCGGTCGTGCAGACGTACTCGACATTCATCATCTCGACGCACTTTCGGGGCGAAAGCCGCGTCTCCTTTATCCTCTCTCCGACCCTTTCGTATATCTCGCGCGCGTTCTCCGCCGTGAGCGGCTCGGTGACGCCGAAGTACCGCTCGAGCTCGAGCGCCGTCCAGTGGTAGAGCGGGTTGCCGACGGCGAGCTCCACGCACCCGGCGTAGGCCGCGAACTTCTCCTCCCACGGCGCGTCGCCGGTGATGAGGCGCTCGTCTATGCCCGCCTCGCGCATGAGCCGCCACTTGTAGTGGTCACCCGAGAGCCACATCTCGCCGATGTTCTCAAACGGACGGTTGAGGTACAGCTCCTCCGGGGAGAGGTGGCAGTGGAAGTCTATTATGGGAAGATCCTTCACCCCGGCGTACAGCCTCTCCGCCGCCG
>CANPWY010000054.1 GCA_947585215.1 uncultured Clostridia bacterium | reverse complement strand
TTTTCATTTTAGCTCCTCCTAAAAAAATTTCACGGCGCGGGACGTTGCCTTTGGTGAAGGTTCATCGCATCATTCTTTCCTAAAGAATGATGCGAAAAGTGGCGCGCCACTTTGCCGCGTTTGAATTATTATATCACAACGGCGCGAAAAGCGCCATATAAACATTGTTTACGCGATTAACAAAGATTGTCACGCCGCAAAATACATTTTTGATAAAGTTGAACAAATTGCCGTTTCAAAATGCAAAAAGAGGCGGCTTTCGCCGCCTCTCCGCCTCGGGAACGCCGCTCCGCGCGCCGCTTCGCGGGCGCGGGACGCGGCTATTTTGCAAGTTCGCGGGAAGAATTATGCAAAATCTCGGCCTCGCAGAGTTTCGCCGCGCACGCGGCGAAATCAGTCAAATCATTTTCGGCGGCGGCGTGTACGTCGCCGAAAATACTTTGCGCGGAGCGTGCGTCGATTTTTCCGCCTATGGCGGAAAAACTCGGCGCGTAGCGGAGCGTTCTCGGCGCAAAAGGGTGCGCAGGGCAATTTATTGCCCGAGCACATTTTGCGCCGACTTCTATTTGCCGCTTATCGTCACGCCGTTAAACGCCGCCCACGGCATCACGCCGCCGCCCGACGACTCGGTGTCGCTGCTTATCGCGCGGACATTTTTCATCAGGTCGAGGAAGCTGCCGTTTATCATCGTCTCGCTCACCGCGCCGACTATCTTCCCGTGCTCCACGAGGAAGCTGTTCTTCGCGACGCCGGAGAAGTCGCCGTTCTGGGCGGGCTCGCCGCCGGAGAAGCGGTTGACGATTATGCCGTGCTCCACTCCCGCTATTATCTCGGAGAGCGGGGTCGTACCCGGCTCGACAAAGAAGCTGCCGGAGAGGTTCTTCGCGCGCTCGAAGCCGGTCTTGCGCGCGCCGTAGTCCGAGAGCATGAAGCCCTTGAGTACGCCGTCCTCGATGTAGGTCATGTTCTCCGACTTGAAGCCGCCCGCGAACCGCTCGCCGCAGACGACCGCCGGGTCGAGCGGGCGGCTCGTGAGGGTGAAGCCCTTCGACGCTACCTGACGGCCGAGCATCGAGAGCCACGGGCTCGTGCCGTCGATTATCGTTCCGTTCGAGCAGAAGTTGCCGAGGACGGTGTACATGAAGCTCGCGAGCAGTCCGGGGCTCGCGATGAGCGTTCCCTCGAACTTGCCGTCGACCGGCTTCGGGTAGAGAGAATCCGAGCTCTCGCGGAAGAGACGCCGGTGGGACGCCATATCCATGAACGCGCGGTCGAGCGACGTGAACGCCGCGTCCGCGCCGTTGAAGGAGCCCGCGGCCTCGCCCTCGTGGGCGGAGAACATCGAGCTGAGGCCGTAGCATCCCTCCTCAAGCTCGAACTCGGTGCCGTTCGTGTTCATGTAGATGCCGCTCTCGTGGCGGTAGTCCGCTATGAACTGCTCCATTATTATCTTCGGGAACTGCTCGCGCGTGTCGCGAAGGAACTCCTCAATCCTGTCGTACAGCGCCGCGACGTCCGGCACGAGCACGCCCTGCGTGAACTTCTCCTTTCCCTCGAACGGAGCGATGCGCTCCGCCTCGTCCGGCTTCCCGTGCTCTGCGGAGGCTATGGCCGCCGCGCACGCGGCGTCGATGTCCTCCTTCGATGTCTGGTTTATCGAAGCGGTGCCCTTCGCGCCGTTCTTTATGACGGAGAGCGAGACGCCGGTGTCAAAGAGTGTGCGCATAAGGCTGAACTCGCCGCCGTCGACGTTCAGCTCGTCGGTGGAGCTGTGGGAGACAGAGACCGCCGCCGCGTCCGCGCCGAGCTTTTCGAGCTTTTCGAGAGTGTATTCCGCTAATTTGCGATCGTTCATTTTATCTTCTCCCCTTTCAGCGCCCGCCAATGTTTATCTTGCACTTGAGCGCCGGTCCGCCCATGCCGACCGGCATCGGCTGTTTCTTTCCGCAGAAGCCGGAGCTCACCCACACGTCGTCGTCCGACAGGGCGGTGACCGACTTCAGCATCTCAAACGCCACGCCGGAGACGGTGGTGTCGCGTATGGCGCGGCCGAGCTTGCCGTTCTTTATCTCGAAGCCCATGTTCACGCCGAACATGAACTCACCCGTCGTGTCCGCCTGACCGTTGCCGGTTTCGGTGAGATAGTAGCCGTTCTCGATGGATGCTATCATGTCCTCGAGCTTGGAGGTGCCCGGGACGATGCCGGTGTTCCGCATGCGGATAAGCGGCTCGTCCGAGAACGCGAAGGCGCGGGCGTTGCCGTGCGGCTCCATGCCGAAGTGCTGCGCCGACTCGCGGCTGTTCATGTAGCCGACGAGGATGCCGTCCTTTATGAGGACTTCGTCGGTTGCGGGCGTGCCCTCGTCGTCGACGTAGACGGGAAGCGGCGCCTGCTTGCCGCTCGAGAGAGTATGGGCGTAGTCCACCATCGTCACGAGCTCGCTTGCGACCGGCTTGCCGAGGAGGTGCGCCGCGACCGAGCCGCCAAGCACGAGGTCCGCCTCGACCGTGTGACCGACCGCCTCGTGCGCTATCATGCCCGCGAGGTTCGGCCCGATTATAACGTCGCGCAGTCCGGCCTCGGCGTAGACGCCCTCGGCCTTGCGCATAACTTTATTATACAGCCGGTCGATCTCGCCCTTGAAGGGCTCTATCGAGGTGTAGCGCTTGTCAAAGCATCCCGCGTCCTGCCCGCCTAAGACGGTGTAAAGCTCGACGGTGGAACCGTCGCCCGTCGGAGCGGTGAGGGTGACGTAGACGTAGCTTCGCGGGAGCATCGAATATCCGTCCGCGCCGTCGTTTGTCACGAGCAGCTTCTCCATGCTGTCGGCATACGCCGACACACTGCGGCTTGCGAGCGCGGGATAGGTCTTTTCGAGGTACGCGTCGAGCTCGAGCACAAAGTCGAGATACTTCTTCTGCTCCGGGTCGGTGAAGCCCGGGTCGAAGGTGAGCTTCTGCGCCGGGATCGGCGGCAGGGCGGGCTTTCCCTTTCCGACGCGGGTGTCCATGAACTCCGCGTTCCGCTGCGCCGCCGCGAGTATGTCGCGCACGGCTTCCGGCGAGTACTCCGCTCCGGATGCGAAGCCGTACACGCCGCTGCGGTACACGCGGGCGCAGACGCCCATCGTCTCGCTCCGCACGTTCGACACGACGTTGCCCTTGAGGACGCCGACGCGCCGCGTCGTACTGCGCTGTGCGCGGATCTCGGTGTGTCCCGCGCCCATCAGTCCTTTCATTTCCGAGATGTGGTCACTGATCATTGTTGTTCTTCCCCTCTTTCAGATGATTTTTCTGATCTTTTCCGCCGTTCCGTATCTGCTCCGGGATGGCGTTGAAGCCGTTGCCGACGACCTCCCGGGCGTTTGTGAGTATCATGAACGCATGGGGGTCGGCCGCCGCCACCACCCGCTTGAGCGAAAGCAGCTCGTGGGAGCGTATCGCGCAGAGCAGCGTGGTGCGCGGGGTCTTTGAGAACATACCCTCCGCGTTCATCGCCGTCACGCCGCGCCCGAGGCGCGCAAACACCGCCTGCGATATCTCCTCCGGCCGGTCGGTGATGATGAACGCCGCGTTGCCGCTGTCCATGCCGCCGAGCATCGTGTCTATGGCAAAGCTCGCTATCGTCTGCATGACTATGGAATAAAGTATGGTCTCAAGCGCTATGCTCGGCGAGCCGTTCGCGTAGGCAAAGCTCGCCGCGCAGATGATTATGCCGTTCAGCAGGAGCATGATGTTTCCGACGGTCCTGCCGGTACGGAGGCTCACTATTTTGCTTATGATGTCGGTGCCGCCGGTCGTGCCGCCGCGCGAGAAGATTATCCCCATGCCTATTCCGTGAAGCGCCCCGCCGAAGAGAGCGGAGAGCAGCCGGTCGCCGGTGTAGGCGGGCACGAACAGCTGGAAGACGTCCATCAGTATAGACGTCATCAGCATTGCCGCGCCGGAGCGTATGACGAAGCTCCTGCCAAGCTCCCGCCAGCTCCATAGGAAGAGCGGAATGTTGAGGATTATCGTCTGTACGCCGAGGGGCCATCCCCAGAAGAAGTTAGAGATCATCGCGAGGCCGGTAAGGCCGCCCACCGGTATCTCCGCCGGGCGCAGGAACATCACCATGCTCATGGCGTACACGATAGAGCCGGCGAGCATCACGGCGTAGTCGCGCACGACTGCCGCCGGGCCTTGGGGTTTAGTCTTCGATGCAGGCATAACTTTTCCCTCCGAGCGCCGCCCACAATCCTAATAATACAGGCTTTGGGCAGCAAAATCAATAAATCAGCGCTTTAGTATCCATAAATTTCTGCTTGAGTATATTTTTTGCGGGTTGTGCGTTGGTGTAAAGTGTTTTGCTTGTTGTTTATTCGCTTTTGTGAAGGCTTACTCCTTGCCGGGGCCTCCGTCAGCCTCGCGGGAGGCGAGTATCGCCGCAAATATCTCCTCGAGGCGTTCTCTCCTGCCCGAGAGCCACAGATAGCCGAACAGCGCCTCGAGGCCGGTGGCCGCGTGGTACGCCGCGACCGGCGTGTGCTTCGGCGCCTTGGAGTGCGCGTTCCGCCCGCGGCGGAACACCTCCGCCTCCTCCTCGAGAAGTATGTCCTTCACGCTCTCGAACGCCTCGGCCTGAGCCGTCGCGCTCACGAACTCCAGCGTGTGGCGGTGCATGTCCTCGTTCGATGAGCCGAAGCGACCCGCGAGGTGCGTCCGCACCATCAGCTCGTACACCCCGTCACCGATATGCGCGAGCGCCAATGGACTGAGGCGCGTCACTTCCTCCCTGTCAAGCCGCGGACTTAACAAATCCATCCGCTCACCCCTTTACAAGAAACGCGGACGCGCTCTTGAGCATCAGCCGCTTCGTCGCGCCGCTGTCGAATTCTATCTCGATAAGCGCGTCTCCGCTCATCTGCTTTACCGACTTCACCGTGCCCGCGCCGAACGCCTTGTGCGTCACCCTGTCGCCCGGGGCGAGCTTCGGCAGCGGCTTTCCCGCGGAGGCGACCGCGGGGCGCGTCTGCCGGAACGTATTTGACTGCGTACGGCGGCGTGGCATGTCAAATCCGTCATCGTCGTCAAACGAGAAGGACAGCGGACGCGAGGACGCGCGCTCGAGAAGCTCGCTCTTTTTCTCCTCCACGCACTCCTCCGGCAGTTCCGAGACGAACCGGCTCGGCGGGTTGAAGCTCGTCTTGCCGAAAATCATCCTCCGCCGGGCGCAGGTGATGTAGAGCTGCTTCTTTGCGCGGGTGATACCGACGTAGCAGAGGCGGCGCTCCTCCTCGAGGTCGTCCTGCTCCAGAGCAGAGCGCATCCCGGGGAACATCCCCTCCTCCATGCCTATTATGAACACATTCGGGAATTCAAGCCCCTTTGCGGAGTGGAGAGTCATCAGCACCGCCGCGTCGGCGCTCTCGTCATATTTCTCGATGTCTGTGAAAAGCGAGATCTCGTCGAGGAACCCGCCGAGTGACGGTTCCTCCGCCGCGTCCTCATAGGATATGATGCTCGACTTCAGCTCGAGCACGTTTTCTATGCGCACTTTCACGTCCGGGTCGTTCGCGCTCTTTGCCTCGAGCGCGAGGACGTACCTGCTCTTCTCGATAAGCTCGTCGTAGAGCTCGCTCACCGTGTGCGACGCCGCGAAGTCCGAAAGATAGTTTATCATGTCCGCAAAGGCGTGGAGCTTAGCGCTCGCGCGCGCGAGCGTCGGATATTCGCTCGCGCCCTCTATCACCTCGAACACCGGTATTCCGGCGGAGGCCGCGAGGTACGCCGCCGCGTCCTGCGTGGTGCTTCCTATCCCGCGCGCCGGGACGTTGAGTATTCTCCCGAGCCGCAGGTCGTCCGAGTGGTTATGTATCACCCAGAGGTAGGCGAGCATGTCCTTTATCTCGGCGCGGTCGAAGAACCGCGTGCCGCCTATTACGCGATACGGGACGCCGCTGCGCTTCAGCGCGTCCTCAACGCGGTTCATCTGCGCGTTCATGCGGTAGAGGACGGCGTGGTCGCGGAAGTGTCCTCCGGCGGTGACGTTCGCGAGTATCTGCCGCGCGACGAAGTCCGCCTCGTCGTTGTCGTCCGCCGCCGTGTAGACGACGACGCGCCCGCCGTCGTCGTTGGCCGTCCAGAGCTCCTTGCCCTTTCTTCCCGCATTGTGTTCTATGACGCTGTTCGCGGCGGCGAGGATGGTCTTTGTGGAGCGGTAGTTCTGCTCGAGCTTTATCACGCGGGTGCCGCGGTTCTGGCTGTCGAAGCGGAGGATGTTCTCCACCGTCGCGCCGCGGAAGCGGTATATCGACTGGTCGTCGTCCCCGACGACGCAGAGGTTGCCCCACCCTCCCGCGAGCGTGGACGCGAGCAGGTACTGCAGGTTGTTCGTGTCCTGATACTCGTCGATGAGGACGTAGCGGAACTTCCGCTGATAGTATTCCCGCACGTCGTCATGCGTGAGGAGAAGCTGTACCGTGAGGAGTATGAGGTCGTCGAAGTCAAGGGCGTTTGCGGCCTTCATCCGGCGCATGTACTCGGCGTAAGCCTGTGCGGTCTTTGAAGCTCGGTAGGCGTTGTCGCCCGCAAACGCCGCCTCGTATTCCCCAGGGAATATCATCTTGTCCTTGGCGCGGCTGATGCTCGAAAGCAGCGTTCTCGGCGCAAAGGAGTTCTCGTCGAGGCGGAGGTCGGCGGCGATGTCCTTCAAGAGACGCTCGCTGTCCGCATTGTCGTATATCGTGAAGTCGCGGGAGTAGCCGAGCTTTTCAATGTCGCGGCGGAGTATGCGGACGCACGCGGAGTGGAAGGTGGAGGCCCACACGTCCTCCGCCCTCGGCCCGAGGCGCGCCGAAAGGCGCTCCTTCAGCTCCCCCGCCGCCTTGTTCGTGAACGTTATCGCGATTATGCTCCACGGAGACGCGGGGTCGAGCGCCGCAAGGCGCTCCGCCGCCTCGCGCTCCTCCTCGTTCGGGGAGGCGAGGAACCGCTCGAGAAACTCGACGTCGCTCTCGTCGGTGACCTCGTTTATCTCGTCCGAGTCGCTTGCCCTGCCGTACTTTACGAGGTTTGCGATGCGCTGTATCAGCACCGTCGTCTTGCCGCTTCCCGCACCGGCGAGGACGAGGAGCGGCCCTTCCGTCGCCATGACGGCGCGGAGCTGCATATCGTTGAGCGCGGAGAAGTCGCGGGCGATAAGCTCGCGGCGCGCGCGCAGAAATCTTTCCTTTAGGCTTCCTGTAAGCATTTTTCCTCCACATCACTCTTTATGAGGTCGATTATACCGCTTTTTGACATCTGTTTCAAGCCGGATTTTGCGCCGTTCGGCGTCCGGACGCGTCCGTTCTGTCCGCGAACGGCGGACAGAGCGGGCAAAACCGGCTCCGCCGCGCAGGAAGAGCTGTCCGCAATACGCGGACAGCTCCAAAAAATTTGTCCGCTGCTCGCGGAAAAATCATTCTCCGCAGACCTCTCCTCTGAGCGTAACGCGCCCCTCGTCCGGGCATTTCACCGAAAACTCCTTTGCGCGGACGTCGCCGCAGTCGAGGTCCGCGCCGTTCAACAGCGCAAAGACATAGGGGTAGGCCGCGTTCCACAGCTCGTGGCATAGCGGAGGACATATATCCCCCACCACGAATTCGTCACCCGCACGGAAGTACCCGCAGCGGCAGCGGCTCTCGGTTACCGTGAGCTTTACCTTTGACATATGCACCGCCTCCTCAGCAGATTACGGGCGCGTCCGCGCGGCTCACCGTAGCGGACCGTCAGTCAAGGCCGCAGACGCTATACCTCCGCCCTTCTCTTCCGGTCGGTATGTCCAGCGGCAGACCGCCCGTCCAAATGATACCACAATTTCGCGCCTCGTTCAACCGCGCTCCTCATTGTTAACTCGTCAATCGACCCCCGTGTCTTGACACCTCTCCATATGTCGGATATAATTATCATAAATACCGATTTTATAAATTATCAAGGAGGTACAACCATGAAACGTCTTGCGGCCATACTGATCGCGCTTGCGATATGTCTTTCTCCGGCCTGCCCGGTCCTTGCCGCCGGCGAGACCGCAGGCTTCATGGACGTCTCCCCCCGCGACTACTTCTACGACGCCGTCCTTTGGGCGAGAGACGCCGATGTCACTAACGGCATAACGGAAACCGAATTCGGCCCCCGCGCTTTCTGCACCCGCGGGCAGGTTGTGACCTTCCTCTGGCGGGCCATGGGCCGCACCGCGCCCACGTCCTCCGAAAATCCCTTTGTCGACGTCCGCCCCTCCGACTACTTCTATGAACCGGTCCTCTGGGCAGTGGAGCAGGGCATCGCCCAGGGCGTGACCGCCACGGAGTTTCGCCCCGCCAGCCGGTGTACCGGCGCTCAGGTCCTGACCTTCCTCTGGCGTGCCCTCAAGAAACCCGCGGCCGACCCGACAGGCACCCCGGCCGAAGCCTACCCCGACGGAGCTTACTACAAAATTCCCGCCGCGTGGGCGGAAAAAACCGGACTTTTCGTCCTGAACTCCGGTGATTTCCTGCCGGACGCCTTCTCCCCGCGTGCCGACATCGTGACTTGGCTGTATCTCGCCCTGGACCATGACGTGATGACCCCCGCCCGGGCCGTCGCCGGCATGAGCGGCTGGGGCGTGAACATCCCCGAGCCGTTTGAGATCAGCCCCACAAGCGGTCAGGCCGGCAGCCCCACGGGCTATTTTGTTGAGCGCCCGATGACCGAACCCTTTGGCCTTGCCCTCAACTTCTGGGACGGCGGCTTTGACTGGATCGCCTACCACGAGCCGCACGAGAAGGTCTTCACCTCTTCCGCCCCAATGCCCGATTACGATCCGTCAAAGCCTGTCGTGGACTGGGTCAACGCCCTCTTTTTCGCCGAATTTTTCACCGACCGTCCAAATGCGGAGCTCAATGTGACCCTGAAAAATTCGAGGATCGTTCTGTCCGACGGCAGCGCCGTGCCCATACCTGTGATGGACGGCGAGTATACCGCCGTCACCGGCTCGGAGGCCGACCCGAACGGCTGGTATCGGGCGGAGCTGGATTTTGACCGTTCCCTGCTCCCCTCCCCGTCCGCGCGCTTCGACGGCGCCCGCGTGGAGACCACCGTTGTCTCCGACACCGCCTTCTCCTCCCCCGAGGACAAGGCCGACTACTGCTTTCAGCTCGACCACATCCCCTACGACATGGAAAAATCCACCGACATTTTTCTTGACGAGGGCATCAACGTCATTCGCCTTCCCGTCACCTGGACGCCCTTCGTAAATGATACGACCTTTGAGATCGACCGTGTCTGGCTTGAGCGCGTGGCGGAGGAAGTCGACTACATCCTCCAGAACAACGCCTACTGCATACTCGACGTCCACTTTGACTATCTCGGGTGCAGTTATGTGGGCGACCGTTGGGACACAGAATGGATGGACGCGGAGCATCGCGGCTACGTAGACCGCCGCTTTGCCGCCATATGGACACAAATAGCCGAATACTTCAAAAACTACCCGCGTAAGCTGATGTTTGAGGCATTCAACGAACCCTGCGGCGAGGTCGCTAGCGAATCCGAGGCCGCCAAACGCGTGAACGAGCTCAACGAGCTGTTCGTCAATACCGTCCGCGCCACCGGCGGGAAAAACCGGGACCGTATTCTCAGCGTCGTCCCCGTTGCCGGCATCGCTCCCAATCTTGAAGCTCTTACCCCGCCGGACGACCCTTGGCTCGTTGCTCAGGTCCACGTATACCTGAAAATGGAAGAATTTGACGCCGGGTTCGGCAGTCCCGCCGACACCGACAGGGTGTACTCCCAAATCGACGCCTTCACAGCCCGCACCGGCGTACCGGTCATCATCGGTGAAGCGGGCATAAGTCACGCAGACCCGGAGACCGCCCATCTGGACGAGCTCAGTCTCTTCCTCAAAGAGGCCCGCCTGCGCGGCATCCCCGTCCTCTGGTGGGAGGACTACTTTACAAAAAACGAGTCCAACGGCGACCAGTTGTTCTGGCTCTATGACAAGTCCACAGACCGCTGGGGCCGCCCACAGCTTCTTGCAGCCATCAAGGAGGCCCTCGGCGGCTGACGCCGCCGCAATTACGCCGCTCCGTCACGCAGGGTTGATTAACGATTGAAGATAACTCGGATACACTCGCGCACCTTCCGCAAACACGTTTCTGTATTCGTAGTTTTTTGACTCGTTAATCAACCCCGGCGCCGCGCATTTTCCCGCTTGACAAACCGTCCGTTATGTGTTATACATTTAGTAACCGAACAAGGCAAAAGGCTTTTGACGGGGAGGAGTACGTCGGTTATCCTCTTTTCAGAGACGGGGCGGTTGGTGCAAGCCCCGAGAGAATCGGCGGAAGGTCGCCCCCGAGCCCCGGAGCCGAAAGCGTAAGCGATTAAGCCCCGGCGGGTTCTCCCGTTACAGAGAAGCGGCGTTTCTGCGCCGCGTGAGGTGCGCCGCATTCTGCGGCGAATTTAGGTGGTACCGCGGTTCATCCGTCCTAAGCTGTGTGCTTTGGGCGGCTATTTTTTTGCCGGGACCGCTCCCGCGCGGGGCGGAGAGGCAAAGTCATCATAAGAGGTGTATATTCTATGGCACGAGAACTCCCGAAGGCATACGAGCCTCAGGGCGTCGAAAAGCGCATCTACAAGATGTGGCGGGACGGCG
>CANPWY010000053.1 GCA_947585215.1 uncultured Clostridia bacterium | reverse complement strand
AGCAGCTTCACCTTCATCCGCTCCGGGTTTATCGACTTTATGTATACCGAGACGCCGTCGCCCTCGGAAAGTCCCTCCCGCCGCTCGGTGAGGCCGGAGAGGTTCGGGGTGAGCTCGATAAACGTCCCGTACTCCTCCACTCCCCGCACCACGCCCGCGACCGTCTCGCCGACGGCGAAGCGTGCGGCGTTCTGCTCCCACGTTCCAAGCAGTTCTCTGTGGGTGAGGCTCACCCGCCGCCGCTCGCGGTCTATGCCGAGCACGGCGGCATAGCCGTCCTGACCCACCCTGAACCGGTCGGACGGGTGCGAGATGCGACTTATCGAGATGTTTTCTATGCCGATAAGGCTCGCCGTGCCGCACCCGATGTCCACGAACGCTCCGAACGGCTCGAGGTGCGTCACCCGGAACGGCAGTACGTCCCCGGGCGACAGCGCCATCAGCGCGTCGGACGCCTCCTCCTGCGCCTCGCGGCGGCTGAGAACTATCTCCCCGCCGCGCTCCGCCGGCTTGAAGCAGACGTACCGCCCCACGAGTGAGATTATCGCTATGTCGCGCACGTCAGGGCCCATCGCGGCCTCGGCGCGCGGTATCACTCCGACCCGCCCGCCGAGGTCGACGTACAGGTTCCGCTCCGCGTCACAGCGGACGGCGCGCGCCTCGAGTATCCTTCCGAGCGCCGCGGCGCGGCGCAGTCCCTCCTCCGAACATATGAATCCGCGGTTCTCCTCCGAGCCCGCGCGATAGCCCTCCGGCAGATATTTTTCCCGCATATTTCCCGTCCCTTCCGCAGCTTTGCTTTTCTACAAGCCAATATATTGCGGGGGGCGTGAAAAAATGCCTGTCCGCCGGAGAGCCGCCGCGCTAGCTCACGCGGATGTGCCCCGCGTGGCTGTTTGAGAAGATGGAAACGGTCTTCTCGACGTCGCGGCCGTCCACGAGCGCGCGGATAAGCACCTCTCTCGACACCGGAACATCCTCGTCCGCGCCCGCGAACGCCGCCGAAAGCCCGCTCGTCTCACCCGTCGGCCTCGTGTAGAGAAAGCCGCCGAACTTGCCCATGTTCGCCCCGGCAAGCGAGCCCCAGTTCTCGCCGATATTGTTCGAGAATATTGAGTTGTACGGGTTTATCAGCACGCCGATGTCGTCTGAACGGTACGGCTTGTGCGTCGGCGTGACGTCGAAGCGTGAGAACCGCACCCCGTTTTCGTGCAGTCTCCTGCGGATGAAGTCCGCCTCGTCGGGAGTATCGACCACCGCCGTTATAAATTTGTCCACAGTATCCCCTCCAAATAAATTTCGAGGGTATTTTGTCCGGCTCCGCGCCGGTTTATTTGCAAAAGAGGGATAGAATATGGATATACGCCCGGGCGACACGCTCGTCCTGAAGAAGCCGCACCCGTGCGGCGCTTTCGAGTGGGAGGTCACGCGCGTCGGCGCGGACTTCCGTCTCCGCTGTCTCGGATGCGGGCGGGAGGTCATGCGCCCGCGCCGCGACGTCGAGCGCGGAGTACGCCGCGTACTGCGCGGCGGCGCGGAGGTCTTTCCCGCGCGGAACGCCTGACCCCGCAAATCTGCCCCAAACCACCGAAAAGCACGGCAAAAGGCTTGACAAGCCGCCTCCGGGGTGCTACAATCTGTAAATAGCGAAAGACCGTGACCGGGAGAGTAACGGCGGAGCGCGCCAAGAGAGGCGGGGTCGTGGGCTGAAAGCCCCGCCGCGAAGCGAAGCCGCGAAGTTCACCCGTGAGTCGCGCGGCTGAAAGCCATGCCGGTAGGCCGCGACGTGGGCGCACGTTACAGCGCGGACGAGGGCGCGGAGCATCCCGCGCCGAAGTTGGGTGGTACCGCGAAGTCTGCCTTCGCCCCAATGCGGGCGGAGGCTTTTTATATGCTTTCGCACCGTGACAGAACACTCGCCGGCCGCGTCCCCGTGGAGGACGGAGCCGGTGGAAAGTCTAATGTGCATTACATCACAGGAGGTCATATTATGCAGGAAAAACTTGAGTTTCTGCGCCGTGAAGCGCTCGAGGCGCTTGAAGCGGCGAAGAATTCCGAGAAGCTGGAGGAGCTGAGGGTCCGCTTCCTCGGCCGCAAGGGCGAGTTGACGGCGATACTGAAGCAGATGGGCTCCCTCAGCGCCGAGGAGCGCCCGAAGATGGGCGCTCTCGCAAACGACGTGCGCGGCTTCATAGAAAAGGAGCTCGAGGTCCGCGGCAAGGCGCTCGCAGAGGAGGCTCTCGCGCGCAAGCTCGAAAGCGAGCAGGTCGACGTGACGCTCCCCGGCTCGCACCGCGAGCTCGGGCACAAGCATCCGATGACGTCACTTCTCGACGAGGTCAAGGAGATCTTCATCGGAATGGGCTTCGAGATAATCGAAGGCCCGGAGGTTGAGACGACCTTCTACAACTTCACCGCGCTGAACACCCCGGAGAACCACCCGTCCCGCGAGCCGCAGGACACCTTCTACTTCTCCCCCGACGTCCTGCTCCGCACCCAGACCTCGGCGATGCAGGCGAGGTATATGGAGACGCACAAGCCGCCCTTCCGCATCATCGCCCCCGGACGCACCTACCGCAAGGACGAGGTCGACGCGACGCACAGCCCGATGTTTCACCAGATAGAGGGGCTTGTCGTCGACAAGGGGATAAAGTTCACCGACCTCAAGGGCACGCTCGACATGCTCTTCAAGAAGATATACGGCGAGGATACGCGCATCCGCTTCCGCCCGCACCACTTCCCGTTCACCGAGCCCTCCGCCGAGATGGACCTCCAGTGCTTCAACTGCCACGGCGAGGGTTGCCGTATGTGCCACGGCGAGGGCTGGATAGAGATGCTCGGCTGCGGAATGGTCCACCCGAACGTGCTTCGCATCTGCGGCATCGACCCGGACGAATACTCCGGCTTCGCGTTCGGTCTCGGCACCGACCGCATGGCAATGTGGCGCTACGGCGTGAGCGACATGCGCCTGTTCTTCGACAATGACATGCGTTTCCTCACGCAGTTTTAAGGGAGGCAAAACGGTATGAATCTTTCAAGAAAATGGCTCCGCGAGTTCGTTGACGTCTCGGACGTGAGCGACCGCGAATTTTACCATCGCATGACCATGACCGGCTCGAAGATAGAGACCGTCACCGACTGCGGCGAAGCGACGACGCACGTCGTCGTCGGCCTCGTGAAGTCCGTCGAGAAGCACCCGAATGCCGACAAGCTCGTCGTCTGCCATGTCGACGTGGGGGACGGAGAGGACCTCGTGATATGCACCGGCGCCTCCAACGTCACCCCCGGCTGTGTCGTTCCCGTCGCGCTCTGCGGCGCGGACCTGCCGAACACCACTCACCCGCACATCGAAAAGACGGTCATGCGCGGCGTCGAGTCGAACGGCATGCTCTGCTCGATGGGCGAGCTCGGGCTCGACCTGCGCGACCTTCCCGCGGGCGACCCGGACGGGATACTCCTTCTGAACGCCCCCGGCATGGACGTCCTGCCCGAGGACTATAAGCTCGGCGACGACATCCGGCCGATACTCGGCCTTGACGACCACATCGTCGAGTTCGAGATAACCCCGAACCGTCCCGACTGCCTGTCGGTGATAGGTCTCGCGCGTGAGGCCGCCGCGACCTTCAGCCGTCCGCTCACGCTCCACACGCCCGTAGTTAAGGGCGGCGCGGGGCATATATGCGACATGCTCTCGGTCGAGGTGCGCGAGCCGGAGCTCTGCCCGCGCTACACCGCCCGCGTCGTGAAGAACGTGAAGATCGGCCCCAGCCCGAAGTGGATGCGCGAGCGGCTCCGCGCCGCCGGCGTCCGCCCGATAAGCAACATCGTCGACATCACAAACTACGTCATGATCGAGTACGGCCAGCCGATGCACGCCTTCGACTACGCCTGCCTCGACGGCGGAAAGATAGTCGTCCGCCGCGCCAATCCCGGCGAGACGATTGCCACTCTCGACTCGAAGGAGCGCGCTCTCACGCCGGACATGCTCGTCATAGCGGACGAGCACAAGGCGAGCGCCGTCGCGGGCGTCATGGGCGGCGCGATAAGCGAGATAACCGACAAGACGACCACCATCGTCTTCGAGAGCGCGAACTTCGACGGCGCGTCGGTGCGCCGCACCGCTGTCGCGCTCGGCATGCGCACCGACTCCTCCTCCCGCTTCGAGAAGGGGCTCGACCCGGAGAACACGATACCCGCCGTCGACCGCGCGTGCGAGCTCGTCGAGCTGCTCGGCTGCGGCGAGGTCGCGGACGGCTATATCGACATCAACAACACCCACTACGTCGAAAAGACCGTCCCGCTCGAGTGGGAGCGGATAAACGCCCTGCTCGGCTGCGACCTCTCGGAGGACTACATGGCGGAGGCGCTTCGCCGCCTGCACTTCACGGTGGAGCGCGAAGGGGACGGATACGTCGTCCGCGTCCCGTCCTACCGCATGGATGTCGGAATGATGGCCGACCTCGCGGAGGAGGTCGCGCGGATGTACGGCTACGACGAGCTCGACACCACGCTCGCGATGGGCGCCGCCACCCTCGGCGGCTACACTCCGCGCCAGACGGCGGAGAACCGCGCCGGCGTCCTTGCTCGCGCGCTCGGCTACACCGAGGTGCTGACCTACTCCTTCACCTCTCCGAGCTTTGCCGACCGTCTGCACCTGCCGGAGGACTCGCCTCTCCGCAACACCATGAAGATACTCAACCCCCTCGGCGAGGACCGCTCCGTTATGAGAACGACCACCCTCGGCTCGATGCTCGAGGTCGCGGCGAAGAACTGCGCCTCCCGCGTGCCGGAGGCGCGGCTCTATGAGCTTGCGAAGGTCTATCTGCCGAAGGGCGACGGCTCCTGCTCCGAGCCAAAGCGTCTCACCCTCGCGGCCTACGGCGGGGAGTACGACTTCTTCACGCTCAAGGGCGACATTGAGGCTCTGCTTTCCGGCCTGCACGTCACCGGCCTCGACTGGACTGCTCTGCATGACGACGCTACCTTCCACCCCGGACGCGCCGCCGTCATCCGCGCGGACGGCGTCCTCGTTGGCAAGGTGGGGCAGATACACCCGACCGTCGCCGAGGGCTACGGAATTGATTCCGACCTGTATATCGCCGAGCTCGACTTCGAGGCGATATGCGCGCTCGACGCGGGCGACCCGACCTTCAAGCCGCTCCCCCGCTTCCCGTCCACCTCGCGCGACATGGCCGTCGTCTGCCGTGACGAAATACCGGCGGGCGACCTTCTCCGCACCGTGCGTAACGCCGCGGGCGAGCTGCTTGTGTCCGCGAATGTCTTTGACGTCTACCGCGGCGAGCACATTCTCAGCGGCTTCAAGAGCATAGCCATTTCGCTCGAGTTCCGCGCGGACGACCGCACCCTTACCGACGCCGAGGTGGACGAGTGCTTCGGCGCGGCGCTCAAGGCTCTTGCGGACGAGTACGGCGCTTCGCTTCGCTGACGCTCCGTTCTTTTGACCGATTGCGCTGAAATATTACAATCAGATTAAATTTCAACGCTTCTATTTACAACAGGCCGGAAAAGCGCTAAAATACAAGCATAGAACAGTTTTTCGATTTTTCAAGGAGGCGGCTGTATGGACGCGACGCGCAAATTCTCACCCATTGACGACGAGCACCGTATCCCCATGCGCGAGACGCTGCGCGCCGTATACAGCTCCCTTCAGGAGAAGGGCTACGATCCTCTCAACCAGATAGTCGGCTACCTGCTGAGCGAGGACCCCACCTACATCACAAATCACAAGAACGCGCGGAGCCTCATCCGCCGCCTCGACCGTGACGAGCTGATGCAGGAGCTCGTGCGGAGCTATCTCGGCATCAGCGACGGGGAGAAGTGACCCCCTCCGCAAAACGGTTCAACTGCCACGCGGGCGCTTTCCTTTCGGAAAGCGCCCCGTTTTTTGTCCCGGATCCTCGCGGCGCGCCGATTTTTTTGCCGTATTTTACGGTTTTTTCTGCCAAATCAGGAATTTTTTGCCGATTATTCCCGCTTCCGTGAAAAAGAATTGTCTTTTATGGGATTTATTTTGCTTTACGCTCTTGACACCGCCGTGCCCCGGTGATAAAATAGTTACAAAATAGTTACAACCTTCGGAGCGTATCTGAAAGGAGATCTCAATGGCAAAGAAGAAAACATCGGAGCTTGTCTGGCGCGGGTACCCCCTCGTGCGGAGCGGCAACACGCTTTACTACGGGAATATCACCGATCCCTATATCGCTATGCTCAGAATTATATCCACCAAGCAGGTCGGCGACCTCGAGGTGGCGGATAAGGTCTCTCTCCAGCTTCAGGCCACGGGTGAGGACGTTCACACCCGCGACCGCGTCCAGAAGCGCGCCGAGAAGGACGGGCTCTATCCCGCTCTCGACCTCGCAAGCGTCTGGCTCTCCCGTGCGCTGAAGTCATAAGGCGGCGCATGATGAAAAGAAGTCTGAAAATACTCATTTGTGCGGCGTCTCTTATCGTTCTCGCGATTTTCGCATGCTCTGCGGACGCCGTCGAAGCAGGGACTGTCAACGCTGAAAGCGGACTTCGCCTCCGCACCGCCGCGAGCACTTCCGCCGGCACCGTGTCCATACTCCCGAACGGCTCCGAGGTCATCATAACCGAGGTCGGCGCGGAGTGGTGCAAGGTGAACTGCGGCAGCGCCGAGGGATATATGTCCACCGAATACCTCACCCATTCCGACACCGCCGCCTTCGAGACACCCTACACCGGCAAGGTCACGGCGTCGGTCGTCAACCTCCGCGCGGAAGCCAATACCACGAGCACCGTGCTCGGTCAACTCACCGAGAGCTCTGAGGTCGTCATACTCGGCGTATCCGGCGGCTGGTACCACGTCCTCGCAAACGACGTGGAGGGCTTCATCCATCCCGATTACGTCGTCCCGACGGCGGTCATGTCTTCCGATGACGCCGCTCCCGCGGCCGCGAGCGCCGATGTCGCCCCCGCCTCCTCGGACGTGAGCGACCTGCGCGCACAGCTCATCGCCTTTGCAAAGCAGTACATCGGCACCCGCTACACCTATGGCGGACGTTCCCCTTCCACCGGCTTTGACTGCTCCGGGTTCGTGTACTACGTCTTCAAGAACTTCGGCTACACCCTTAACCCCGGCGCTTCCACCCAGATGGACAAGGTCACGGTGATAAAGAAGGCCGAGCTCGTACCGGGCGACCTGGTGTTCTTCAACAACGGCACCGCCCGCCGCGCAAGCCACGTCGGCATCTATATCGGCAACAATCAGTTCATCCACGCCGTCTCTCCGGGAAATCCGGTAACGATCTCCTCGCTCGACGGCGGATATTACAGCCGCTGCTTCGTCGGCGGAGGGCGCGTCCTTCCGTAAGGAAATTTGCGGTGGAACTCAATAATGGCTTAATAACTTACCGAGCTTCGGAGCATTGCTCCGAAGCTCGGTTTTTATATGTCCGCGCCAACGCGCCGCGAAAATCTTTTCTTGCCTACTTTCATATATTGTGGTAGTATTATTGTGTATGCAAATCACTGAGGAGGCGTTTCCCGAATGCGTTTTACCAAGATGCACGGCTGCGGCAACGACTATATATACGTTGACTGCTTCCATGAGAAGGCAGACGTGCAAAATCCCGAACAGCTCTCAAGGCGGCTGAGCGACCGCCACTTCGGAGTAGGCTCGGACGGTCTTATCTTCATCAAGCCGAGCCCCGTGGCGGACTGCTTTATGGATATGTACAACTACGACGGACCGCGGAGCGAGATGTGCGGCAACGGCATCCGCTGTGTCGGCAAGTATCTCTACGACCATGGCATCGTCGACCGCGACGTCATAACCGTCGACACGCTCGCGGGCGTCAAGACCCTCTACCTTCACATCGAGAACGGCGTCTGTACCGGCGCGACGGTCGACATGGGCGAGCCGATACTTCTCCCGCAGATGATACCCACCGAGCTCCACGGCAGTGACGGACGCGCCGTTGACGTCCCGCTCGACGCGGACGGCGTCACCTATCGCGTCACTTGCGTGTCGATGGGCAACCCCCACGCCGTCGTCGTCGTGGACGACCCCGCGTCCTTCCCCGTCCGCGAGGTCGGCATGAGGATAGAAACTCACCCCGCCTTCCCCCGCCGCACCAACGTCCACTTCATCCGCGCGGAGTCGCGCGACAGCATCATCATCCGCACATGGGAGCGCGCCACCGGAGAGACGCTCGCCTGCGGCACCGGCAACTGCGCCTCCCTCGTCGCGGCGACACTGCTCGGCCTTTCGGACGGCGAGGCGGAGATGCACTGCCTCGGCGGCACGCTCCACATCAAGTGGGACAGGAACGACAATCACGTCTACATGACCGGCCCCGCCGTCGAGGTGTTCTCCGGCAGTATAGACGTCTGAGCTTCAAAAATATCCCTTGGTCAGGAGGAAAATCAATGAAACTGAATGACAACTTCCGCAAGATGCAGTCAAACTACCTCTTCTACACCGTCCGCGTAAAGACGAACGAGTACCTGGAAAAACATCCCGGCGCTGAGGTCATACGCCTCGGGATAGGAGACGTCACGCTCCCGCTCGTCCCCGCCGTCATAGACGCGATGCACTCCGCCGTCTCGGACATGGGCAGCGCCGCCACCTTCAAGGGCTACGGCGAGGACTTCGGCTACTCCTTCCTCCGCCGCGCGATAATCGAGCAGGACTACAAGCCGCTCGGCGTCGACCTCGCGCTCGAGGAGGTCTTCATCAACGACGGCGCGAAGAGCGACACCGGCAACTTCGCAGAGCTCTTCGACCGCGACAACGTCGTCGCCGTCTGCGACCCGGTCTACCCCGTCTACGTCGACTCGAACGCCATGGCCGGCCGCGCCGGCGACTTTGACGGCGAGCGTTGGTCGAAGCTCCTCTACATGCCCTGCGTAGCCTCGAACGGCTTCATTCCCGAGCCGCCTAAGGAGCACGCAGACATCATCTACCTCTGCTTCCCGAACAACCCGACCGGCGCGCACATCGGCTACGACGAGCTGAAGGCGTGGGTCAACTATGCTCTCCGCGAGGGCTCGGTCATACTCTACGACGCGGCCTACTGCGCCTTCATCGAGGGCGACATGCCCCGCTCGATATACGAGATAGACGGCGCGAAGCGCTGCGCCGTCGAGTTCCGGAGCTATTCCAAGACCGCCGGCTTCACCGGCGTGCGCTGCGGCTTCACCGTCGTGCCGAACGACCTCGTCTTTGACGGGCAGAGCCTCCGCACGATGTGGGCGCGCCGTCAGACCACGAAGTTCAACGAGGCGAGCTACATCTCCCAGCGCGGCGCGGCGGCGATATACACGCCGGAGGGCTCGAAGCAGGCCATGGAGTCGATAGCCTACTACAAAAACAACGCAAAGACCCTCCGCGAGGGACTTCAGGCGCTCGGCTTTGAGGTCTACGGCGGGGTACATTCCCCCTACGTCTGGCTCGCGACGCCGAACGGCATGACCTCGTGGGAGTTCTTTGACGCACTGCTCGACCGCGCGCAGGTCGTCGGCACCCCCGGCTCGGGCTTCGGACCGTGCGGCGAGGGCTACTTCCGCCTCACGAGCTTCGGCACACTCGAAAACTCTCTCCGCGCGCTCGAGCGGATAAAAGCCAATTTCTAACCTTCGACGCGAAATGCGAGGGCGCAAGTCCATTCTTTATCCAATACCCTACCGCCTTCGCTCGTAATATTCGCTTCACGAGTGTTGCCAAGCTCGTCAAAAAACCTCGTAGAGTTTCGCGCCTACAGGCGCGAAATAGAGTCCAATCGGTATATTTCGGCGGCGTGTACGGCGAAATTTACACCTATCGCCCGGCGCGTCTCGAGCGCAGCGAGGAACAAAGCCGGGCGCAAGGCACCGGCTCCGGTGCCCTCGGCGCGAAAGGGTGCGCAGCGTAAGCGAGCACATTTCGCGCCGACGCGAAGCGTGTTCGCCGCGTAAGACTTTTAAGTTTGGAGGAAAGTATGTATATCGAATCAAAGTACACCGACTACATGATTGAGACCTTCGGAAAGCTGGTCTCCATTCCCTCTCCGACCGGTTACACCCGCCGCGCGGCGGAGTGGATAGCGGCGGAACTGCGAAAGTTTGACTTCGATCCGGTTATAACCAACCGCGGAAACGTCCTCTGCCGCATCGGCGGCGACGGAGACGGTATCCTCCTCTCCTCGCACTTCGACACGCTCGGCGGGATGGTGCGCTCTGTCAAGCCGGACGGACGCCTCCGCATGGCTCGCCTCGGCGGTCCTGCCCTCGGGAGCTACGAGGCGGAGAACTGCACCGTGATAACGCGCGGCGGCCGCGAGATCCCCGGCACCTTCCAGATGAACGAGCCATCGAGCCACGTCGCAGGCGCGAAGCTCTCGGAGGCGAAGCGCACCCTCGAGGAGATGCAGGTCGTGCTTGACATCGTCACCTCCTCCGCGGACGAGACGAAGGCCGCGGGCGTCGAGACCGGCGACATCGTCGCGTTTGACCCGCGCTTTCGCGTCTCGGGCAACGACTACATCAAGAGCCGCTACATCGACGACAAGATGGGATGCTCGGTGCTTCTCGCTCTCGCGAAGCTGATAAGCGAGCGCGCACCGCTCCTCCCCCGCACGCTCTGGCTGATGTTCACCTGCCACGAGGAGGTCGGCACCGGCGCGGCGAGCGGTCTGCCGGACGGATGCACCGAGATGATAGCGGTCGACATGGGCTGTGTCGGGGACGACCTCGCCTGCACCGAGCGCGAGGTCTCGATATGCGTCCTCGACGGCGGCGGGCCCTACGACTACGG
>CANPWY010000052.1 GCA_947585215.1 uncultured Clostridia bacterium | reverse complement strand
ACCTTCTTTATCGAGCTCATGCGGTGCGGCAGGCGGTGTCCGTTTTCGTCCACCTCCTCGCGGGAGGCGCACGCCTCGCCGCAGGTGGAGCAGTCGTGAGTGCAGTTCTCCGGGGTCTCGGCCTCGGGGGTCTGCTTTACTTCGTCGCTCATTATTTTCTCTCCTTTTTCGGAAGTTTTTTACTTGAAATCCTCGGGACCCTTCGGGCTTGGCTTCGTTATGACAACCTCGCCGGTCGGCCCGAGCAGCGGCGTGAGGCCGCCGCTGTTCCCGTTTGTCCGGAAGAGGTAGTTGACGCCGGTGGCGGTGTCGACCCAAATCTCGAACCCGTCCACCATGCCCTGAGAAAATGTCTTTTGAAAGCGCTTTTCGGCCAAAAATATCACCGTCCCGTTTGAAAAAACGACTGTCAAGCAATTTATATCTTACGCCGCGCGGCACAAATTGTCAAGACTATTCTGCCCCGCCTCGGACAGAATAACAGCGAAGAATCTGAGGAGGATGGAAAGATGAAAAAGGACAAGGACGACGTCGAGCTTCTCGGCGCGGTATACGGCACGGTGACGATGGGCGCGGGCGCTACGGAGCATCTGCTCTCGGTGACGAAGGACCCGTCCCTGCGGGACGAGTTCACAAATCAGCTCAGCCACTACCGCGCTCTCGAGGCGGCAGCGCTCGGGCGCCTTCACCGTCTGCACGAGCGCCCGGACGACTACGGCTCGATGACAAAGCTGATGAGCAAGGCCGGCATAAAGCTCAACACCGCTCTCGACGCGAGCTCGTCTCACCTCGCGGAGATGGCGATACGCGGCGCGGACATGGGCATCACCGAGGTGGAGGGCGCGCAGAACTCCTGCCCGGACGCTTCCGACGAGGCAAAGCACCTCGCCACGGCGCTGATAGACTTCGAGAAGCAGTGCGGGGAGGACTTGAAGAAGTATCTTCGATAATTTCGCGGGAAATCGCGTGAGCACGCTTTGCGTGCTCACTTACCAATTTCCCGCGAGAAGTTCACTTGGAATTGCGCTTGCGCAATTCCAAGTGAAACTGTCGGATAGGGCGAAGCCCTACCGACAGCATGCGCTACGCTTCGCGCCTCGACGGCTTCGCCGTCCTCGACGCGCGCTTCGCGTAAAGAGTTTTTTCCGACGTACACGCCGTCGGAAAAACGATTCAAATTTATTTCGCCGCTTGCGCGGCAAAACTCTGCGAGGCTTTTGTCGGGATATCGCGAGGTAGCAACAAGAGGGCGGGACTTCTGTCCCGCCCTCTCTTGCGTGTGTTGTGAAGCGTGTGCGTCTGAGCCTGCGCTTACTTCGTTATCATCTCGCAGAAGCGCATGAATATCGTCGCGACCTCCGCGCGCTTCGCGCCGCCCGCGGGATTTATAGTGCTCGTGGTGTTGCCCTGGATGAGGCCCGCGCCGACCGCCCACTCGAGCGCTTCCTTCGCATATGCGGAGACGCTTCCGGCGTCGCTGAACTTACTCAGGCTTCCGCCCGCGGAGACGTCCAGTCCGATATCCACGGCGTAGCGGTACAGCATCGTCGCGAGCTGTTCGCGGGTGACGTTGTCCTCCGGGGCGAATTGGTTCGGGTTGTAGCCGTTGATTATCTTGTGCTCGCTCGCCCAGGCCACGCCGTCGGAGTACCAGTTGCCCTCCGCCACGTCGGCAAAGGCGCTCTTGGTATCGACGGCCTCGCCGCTCTCGAAGCGCCAGAGCACCGTCGCGAACATTCCGCGCGTCATCGCGGTGTTGGGCGCGAAGTTGTTCTCTCCGACGCCGTTGAACAGCTCGTGCGAACCGGCAAAGTCAACCGCGCTGCTGTACCAGTCGGTCTTCGCAACGTCCGCAAAGTTCTTGGCGTTGTTGACTACCTTCACCGAGCAGGAGCCGTCGAGCAGGGCATAGGCGCTGCCTCCGGAGACGACTGACTTCTTGACTACCGTCTCCTTGCCGTCCGGCCCGACGATCACAAGGACGTTTCCGCCCGAAGCCTTCGGCAGTTCGACCTTCATGCCGCCGGAGAGGTTTTCCACCGCCTTGCCGTCGACTGCAACCTCGATATCCACCGCGCCTCCGGTCTTTGCCTCGACCGAGACGGTCACGCTGCTGCCGGTCCCGGCGGCAAGAGCCGCAAGGCTGTCATCCGGCAGGGTGACGCTCGCCGCGCCGGTCTTGACGGTGAGGTCGGCGGATTCCTTCGCGACCGCGCCGACGCTCTCCTTCTCGAGCTCGACCGAGACCTTGCTTGCGCTGCCCGTAACCTGCGGTTCTATCACTATCTCGCCGGCGCCGTTCTGCCTTGCTTCCTCGACAGCGCTCTCGACCTCTTCGGAGGTGACGGGCGCCTTCGCCTCGCCGGAGGCGTCTGCGGAGGCTTCCGGCTTCAGCGTGGGAGCCTCGGGCGCGGGCGGCACGAACGTTCCGCCGCCGAATCCGCCTCCGCCGAAGCTGCCGCCGCCGAAGCTGCCGCCGCCTCCGGTGGAGCCACCGCCGCCGGTAGACGTGTCCTTGTCAAACACGGGCACGAGGACGACGTCGCTTTCGGGCATCGTGAATGTGTAACTGCTTCCGCTTCCGCTCACATTTACGGGCTGTTCAGTATCCTTATTGCCGTCCGTACCCGTCTTATAGACATTCAGGCCGCTCGCATGATATCCGGAGACCGCCGAGAGCGTGACGGTGACGGTCTTGCCCGCGTCGACCTCGGTGGGTGTGGCGGTGGCGGTGCCGTTCTCGACACTCTCGATAAACACCACGTAGTGCTTGGTGATGTTCAGCGGCAGGTCCTTGGTGACGATGATGGTCTCGCCGGTCTTAGCCGGATCGGGATGCTCAAAGGTGATGCTGATGGTTATGGGGGTGGTACCGGCGGCAAGAGCGTTGAAGGTAGCGGAGCCGACCGTCGACGAATCATCTACAACCTCGACAAGGTTCGCTCCGTCGCCGGAGACGGTCCATGCGTCGGCGGTCATCGTGTATGACGTATCGGTGGGCGTGACCGTCACCGTCTCGGACGTGTCCGCGTTCGTCCCGCCGACGTGGAGCAGTACCATGTCGAAGGGCAGGGTGAATCCGAGCTCGGGCTTGTACTCTATATCGTTTTTCGCGGTCTTCTTTCCGACGATCTTGGCGTAGATGGTGCCGCTCTCCGTCGTGAGTGCATCGCTGTCCAGATTGACGGTGAACTTGCCGTTGTTATCAGCCGGACCCTCCGTCTCACTGCTCACGGGATCGGTGCACGCCTCGTCCTTGTAGAAGACTACCTTCTCGCCAACTTTGAGCCCGGAGGCCGTGACATCCACGACCGCATAGTCGTTCTCGGGCAGGTTGTAGACGGTGGCCGAGACCTCGCGGGTGTCATCGTCCATTGTGACCTTTGCGGCGCCGGTCACGGGATTGACGTAGTTATTGTTGTTGTGCGAGAAGAACCATGTATAGCTCGCCCCGTCCTTTTCCGTGACTGTTGCGTCGGACTGTTCCCACTGGAATGTGCCCGCTATTTTCTCACCATTAACGCCGTCCATCGTTGTGGGCAGGCCGTTCAGTTTGTCCAGCGGCGTACCCTCGAGGCCGTGGAACGTCAGCGTCGGGGGTGTCAACACAGCCTGCTTGATCTCCAGGGTCACCTCAATAGTGGCGCTGCTGCGTGTGCCGGCGTCTTCATCTGCCGGAGCGGCGGTCACCATGACGGTGTAGCTGCCCGCGTCCTTCGGGGTTTTGTTCTCGAGATAGACGAAGGATATTTCTGCCGAAGCAAGGTCAACATCGAACATATTCGCTGTCAGCCAGTGTTCGGTGCCGTCATAGGTAACGGTAAACGCGGTGCTGTCCTTAACCGTAAGTTTTACAGCGCCCTTATCAAGTACGTTGACGGTGACCTCGCCGGTGAGCTTGTCTTTATAGTTTATTTCGTCTGTGGGCTTGAATTGCCAGCTGAGAGTAGCCGTTTCTTGGTCGCGATCAAAGTTGCCGGTTGCATTGGTCAGTGTCCACATACCCTCCACGACCATATTCGGATTGTGTGCGTTCACGACCGTGCCGCCGATGATCTGGACAGCGTTCTTTGCTCCGCCCTTGTAACCGTTGGTTACAGTCGGGTCACTGTTCAGCTGCAATTCGGACTGCTCGACCTTCAAAGTTCCGACGTTGCTCGAACCGGAGAGGATGTAGTTGTCGCTGTTGACGGTCGCAGTTATGGGATAACCCTCGACTCGAACCGCGGCGCCGGCGTCCTGGCCATCGCTTGAAAACTCGACGTGGGAGAGGAGGTCATCACCGTCCACAAGCTCGGTCGCGGTAAAGTTTGCAGTCGTGAATACGTACTGCTCGCCGTAGAACTTGGAAGGAGGTGCTTCCTCACTTACCGCGATTGTGATAGACTTGGGCGTGATGGTGCCGGTGGTGTGATACACGTCGGGAACCTTATAGTTTTCCGGCTTTGTTGCCGCATTATTACCGGCAAGCTTGACATCGGTAATAGCAATTGTCTTGTTCTTGCCGGCATTGGCGTCGTCGAATGTGGCGGTGTAACTTTCTACCTTCAGGCTTTCTTCCTTTTGCCAAACAGCTCCGCTCGCCTGTATACCGGTGACTTTAACGTCCTTTTTCCCGTCATAAGTCTTTGTGATAGGATTCGCGATAAGATCCGTGACACTCAGAGTTACTTCCTTGGGCAGGATCGTCAGGTGGAAGATCTGGGACGCAGGGGCGTAGGTGGTATCGCCCGCATAAGTGGCCTTGATGTCCCACGTTCCGGCGTCCTTCGGCCAACCGCCGGCGACGGACTGCCAACCGTCGCCCGTATCTTCCGTACCCGAGTGATCGCTCTGATGCAGACGGTACTCATACTTGATCTCAGCGCCTTCAAGGGTCGCAGTCTGATCGCCATTCTGATAGGTCACATAGACATGCGCCTGATGCTGGTTGCCGTCATAAGTGACGGTCTCTGCATACTGCTCATTGGTGTTTCTGTGGATCGTGGTGGGGGTTCTTTCTGTTACTATAACAGAAACACTTTCGCCGCTGACAACGTTATATTTTTCGAGATCTGTCGGAGTGAATTTCCATTTTTTCAAAATTCCATTCGGATATTCTTGCTCTATTTTCGATCCTGCATCCGGTTCATCCCATTCAAGCGTGCCGCCGACGGTCTCATCGTTATAGGGGTTAGTGAAAATGCCGCTGAGGGTGGAGTCCTTCAAGCTCTGCCCGACCTTGATCGCAGTAGCATTAATGCTCGCGCCGCCGGTAGGCGTGGCCTTGTTGACCTTAATAACGCCATTAACCTTGACATCGTAGTTGCCGGAATTGCCGTTATTTATATAGGGATATCCGGCACTATTTACGCTCGCGCCGCTGCTGAAGCCCACGTTGTCCAGCTTCAGGCCCAACTCTTTGAACGTGGGAACCGAGGCTCCCGAGGAAGAACCGGAAAGCGAAATTGTCGGTGCGGCGCTGTCCTTCCACCGTCCGTCATCATCGAGCTTGACGGTCTCACCGTATTCCTTGGTTATATCGTGCATGTCCACGGTGACGCTTGGCTTGTTTACCGTGAGCTTCAGCGTTATTACCGTTATGCGGGACAGAGGGTTGTCTATCTTCAGCGTATCGGTGTAGGTGCCCGCCGTCAAATTCGCTTTCGGCGTACACTTGAGTATCATGTAGGGCGCCTCGGACAGCTGGATCTGCTCCTTACTCTTTCCTTCATTAGTGCCCGCGCTGAGCCAGTATTTGCTGCTGTTGCTCGTAACCGTGCCCGCGTTGGACTCCTGATGTTTGGCAGGAATTTCAAACGCTATGTCGAAGTGCTCGGTGGACGTCGACATGGCATAGAAGCCCTTCTTGCTGTCGGTCGAACTTCCCAACGACTGGTTGCCGGTGTTGACTATGTAGACGCTGATCGCCTTTCCAGCCACGTCGGTCGAGCCGTAGTCGACATTGGTCTCGAATGTGGTCTCGCTGCTTCCGGGGACGCTTCCTTCGGACGGAGCCTTATCCATTAGAACGAAGTCCCACACCGGCTTGACGCCGAACACAGCATGGAGAGTTTTATCTTCCGCTTTTGTCTCTGTGTATGTGCCGCCGCTTTGTCCGCCATTAGTCGTCGACCAGCCGACGAACTCCTGGCCTGCCTGCCCGCCGCCCTCGGCTCCGTTCTGCAGGGTGGGCAGGAACACAACGGCCTTGCTCTGCTGTGCAAAGATGGAGAAACCGCCGTCTTCGCCGCTAATTACACCATTGGCGTCGGCGGCGACGAAATAATTTTTCTGAAGCTTTCCACCGCCATTGGCCTTCAGGTGGATCTGTACCAGCGTGATTTCCTTTTCGTCGGACTTATTCTCTTTCGTATCAGTGACCTTCACGGTGTAGGTATCCGTACCGCTCGTCAGGACGCCCGCCGGCGCCGCAAAGTAGATCGCGCCGGACCCGACCAGTACCGAAGCCGCTTTTCCCGAATAACGGTATTCAGTTGCCTTGTAGTATTGGCCTTCAGTGCCCGCACTGCCTGCTTTTACCTCAACGGTAAAGTTTTCCCTTTCCGCGTCGTCACTCTTGGGATCATTAACACGATTTTTGAGTCCCACGACAAAGACGTTCCGCAGTGCATCAAAATTTGTGTCTGCTTCACCGTACCAGTCGTCCGCTATGACCGGCGGATGGGTATACGCAAAGCTGACATAGCTGATGATTTCGCCCGGCTCTGCCGCCGCGAACGCGTTCACCGGCAGACATGACAGCACCATCACGAGCGCCAGCAGTGCCGACAAAAGCTTCTTCCTCATATATATTCTCCTTCCGAATTTGCCCGGCCTCAAGCCCACACCGAACCGCGCTTATGGCGCTCTTTGCCGCACTATTTCCGCGCGCCGCTCCCGGCGGGCGGAGTGATATATCAGCCTAACATACTTTATTCGCCTTGTCAATTGAAAAATCGCTCAAATTCACCGAAAAATCACCTATATATATATATATATATATATTGTACGTGTATCCCTTGAAAAAGTTCCGAATCGCGCATATTCCGGACAAAAATATCCCGCGGCGGAGGCCGAAGCTTCCGCCGCGGGCATGTTTTTCGTTCCCGCTCTGTTTACTTTTCCTCGTTTATGAAGCGGTAGACGTGCGTTGCAGAGCCGCTGTCATTGAGGACGATGAGGGTGTCGACCTCGCCGCCGTCCATCTCCTCGACCGCGTCCGCCGGGGTGAGCGGCAGCTCGGTCATGTCGACGTTCTCGACGGTGCCGGTCGTGAAGTCCACTATCGTCGCCTTGGTGTCCGCGCCGTAGGTGACAACCGTGCTGTCGCCGCTGCCGGCGGTGCCGACGACGAGGATGAGGTCGGAGGCGTGGGTGAGGATGCCCTCGGTGCCGGTGACCTCCTCGGCCTCGGTGACTATGCCGGAGGCGTTCATCGTGAAGGTGTAGATGCCGCCCTTCTCAATGGACTTGGTGCTCGCGGTGTACTGCTCTATCGAGGTGCCGTTCCACGCAGAGAAGCGAACCTTGCCGTCCGCGATGTTCACGATGTCGCTCATGACGATGTAGTGAGCGGCGTCCTCGCGGTCGCTCAGCTTGACGTTGCGGAGCACTGCGACCTTGAGGTAGTCCTCGGTGCCGTAGAGGTCGCCGATGACGGTGTAGATCTTCCGCTCCTCGGCCGCGCCCTCGAAGGACGGGATGTTCGTCATGCCGCGGACGACTCTCCACTCGCCCTCTATCTCGAGGAACATGAGGGTGTTGCGGTCAACGAACTTCTCGCCGAACTTCGGATAGCCGGACTCGTAGCTGAACTTCTCCGAGTAGGTGTCGCCCTCGGCGTCGATGGCCTTGAGCGTTGCACGGCCGTCCTCCTCTACGGTGAGGTCATAGAGGCCGAACGGGATGTCGTTCGTCTTTACGACGTCGTCGGGATTAGCGACGGTAAATGTTGCCTTGCTGCCGTCGGAGGCGAGTATCTCCGCCTGCCAGTTCCAGCCTATCTTCGTCGCGCGGAGCACGAGGGAGTAGTTTGCGGTCTCGCCCGTGCTCTCCTCGTCGCAGTCGAGGATCATGCTGCCCCAGCGGTAGTAGGTCGCTTCCTTGCCGAGAGGAGCGTCCTCCGGCTTGAAGCCGCTGATGCCGGTGGCGGTGGCCATACGCTCGCCGTCGATTATGACGTAGTCGGCGGTGTAGCCCTCGGCCGTGCCCTTGAAGACGTCCGCCTCGCCGAATACGGTCTTGCCGCTCTCTATCTTGTAGAACACCGCCTTGTCGCCCTCCGCGAGGTCCTTGAGACCCACGGCGTTCTCGTCGGTGTAGCGGCTGCCGGAGACGGTCACGGTGCCGGTCGAAGTGACGCGGCTGACCTCGGCATAGCTGTACTTTATCGCGAGCACGATGTCTATCTCGTTGTCGCCGTCGTTGGAGATGGCGCGTATGTCATGTCCGAGGCCGAGCTCATCCACGGTATTCTTGTCCGACGCGCCGAAGTTGACGTAGTACTTCGCGTCCGCCGCGATGTCGTCCTTTTCAAGCTCGAGCTCGCGGGTGTTCGCGTCGTCTGTCGCGACGCTGCCGTATGCCTTCGCTATGGCCGCGGAGTTGAAGCCGCCCTGCGCGTCGCGGAGGCTCATGCCGCTCTTCACCTGGACGAGCGCGGTCACGGCGCATCCGAGCTGGTCGATAGTCGAATCGGCGGGAACGAGCACGGTCTTGCCGTCCACGCTGATAATCGAGCCCTTCTCGGTTATCGAGGCGCCCTCGATGGCGGCCTCGGTATTCGCGACGAGTATGCCACTGACGGCGGTGAGGCCGAGGTGCTCCTCGCCGAAGCTCACGCCGGTCATGAATGGACGCATGTTGGCGTCATAGCTGATGGTGCTGACGTAGATGAAGTTTGCCATGAGCTGTGCCGCATCGTCACGGCACAGAGGCTTTGCAAGACTGCCGTCAAAGCCGGCGGTGAGGCTGTGGCGTATCGCGGCGGTCAGCACGTTGAACTGCCAGTTGTCACCCACGAATTTCTCTACGTGCTGGTCATAACCGAGGGCCGTGAGCAGCATCTTTGCAAACTCATATCCGGTGACGGTGTCCTTCGGGCGGAAGCATCCGTTGCCCGAGCCGGACACGATATCCATGACCGACGCGTAGTTGATGTATCCCTCGGCCCAGAGACCGCGGTCAACATCGCGGAACAGGCTCTCGCCCGCGAACAGCTTCGCGCCGTCGTCCTCGCCGCGCATGGCGACGTAGATCATCTTCGCCGCCTCCGAGCGGGTCAGATAGTTCTGCGGCTCGAACCTGCCTGTGTCGTGACCCTTGAGTATCCCAAGGCTCGCAAGAAGCTCAACGGCTTCCGTGTTGCGTATGTCCCCGCTGTCCTTGAAGTCCAGCGCGGACGCCGCCGGAACCAGCGTAAGCGCAAATACGAACACCAGCGCCAGTGCCAGTACCTTCTTAAGATTTCGCATCTTGAAGTCCTCCCTGAAAGTTTTTCGCCGGTTTCCCGGCCACGGTGTAACTATACCGCCTTTGCAGCGAAAAGTCAATTATTTTGGGCCATTTGTAGTCGTTTTGTAATGAATATTGCGAAATTCTTAAACTTTTTTCATATATTTAGGAATTGCAGGAAAATCATGGGCGAAACGTGTAAACTCCGCGAAACATTATTACGCCTTTTCGCTTGACCCGCGCCGAAATAACGTATATAATATGTTGTGGCTCATTTTGGAGAAAGATGCGGAAATCGCGAAAGCCGCCCGGGCGGGAGAGTTTCCGTCCGCCGCACACCGGGGGCTTCGGCCCCGCCGCGCGGAGAGAGCGGCTCCTGCCGCGAATCAAGTTTTGGGAGGAAGTTCCTTTTATGATGCAGAACACCGAAAAGTCCATGGACAGGATAGTCGCCCTCTGCAAGGGGCGCGGCTTCATATTTCAGGGCAGCGACATCTACGGCGGCCTCGCGAACACGTGGGACTACGGCCCGCTCGGCTCGCGCCTGAAAAACAATATCAAGGACACGTGGCGCAAGCGCTTCATCCAGGAGCGCAAGAACAGCTTCGAGGTCGACGCGGACATACTCATGCACCCGCGCGTCTGGGAGGCGAGCGGCCACGTCGCGAGCTTTTCCGACCCCCTGCTCGACTGCAAGGAGTGCAAGATGCGCATCCGCGCGGACAACCTCATCGACTCCTACGACCCTAACGCCCATGCGGACGCGATGACTAAGGAGGAGATGTTTGCCTACATCAAGGAGCACTCCATCCCCTGCCCTCACTGCGGCAAGCACAACTTTACCGACATCCGCGAGTTCAACCTGATGTTTGAGACTCAGCGCGGCGTCACTTCCGACACGAAGAACACCATCTACCTCCGTCCGGAGAACGCTCAGGGCGAGTACGTCAACTTCCTCAACGTCCAGCGCTCGATGCGCGCGAAGCTCCCGTTCAGCATCGGCCAGATAGGCAAGGCCTTCCGCAACGAGATAACCCCCGGCAACTTCATCTTCCGCACGATAGAGTTCGAGCAGATGGAGTTCCAGACCTTCTGCAAGGAGGGCGAGGACGGCGAGCTGTACGAGTACTTCAAGGAGTACGGCAAGCGGTACTTCGAGGACCTCGGCATTCCCGCCGACCATCTCCGCTTCCACGACCATGAGAAGCTCGCGCACTACGCCAAGGCCGCGTGCGATATCGAGTTCCTGTTCCCGTTCGGCTGGGGCGAGATAAACGGCACCCACAACCGCACGAACTTCGACCTCACGCGCCATCAGGAGTACAGCGGCCAGCGCATGGACTACCTCGACCCGGACACGAACGAGCGCTTCATCCCGTTCATCATCGAGTCGACCTACGGCCTCGACCGCACCGTCCTTGCCCTGCTCTGCGAGGCGTATGACGAGGAAGTGATAGACGCCGAGAAGAACGACACCCGCGTCGTTCTGCACCTCTCCCCCGCCGTCGCGCCGTTCAAGGCGGCGGTGCT
>CANPWY010000051.1 GCA_947585215.1 uncultured Clostridia bacterium | reverse complement strand
GGCGGGCACCTCGCCTCAAGTCTTGGCGCGGTGGAGATCATAGTTGCTCTTCATCGTGTTTTTTCGACCCCGAAGGACAAGATAGTCTTTGACGTAGGCCATCAGGCGTACGCGCACAAGCTCCTCACCGGACGCCGCGAGCGGTTTGACACGCTCCGCCGATTCGGCGGGCTTTCAGGATTTCCCGACCCCGCCGAGAGCGAGCACGACGCGTTCCGCGCCGGCCATGCCTCCACCTCGGTGTCCGCCGCGCTCGGCATGGCGCGGGCGAGGACGCTGAAGGGGGAGGACGGCCACGTCGTCGCCCTGCTCGGCGACGGAGCGCTCACCGGAGGACTTGCATACGAGGCCCTCACCGACGCGGGACAGTCCCGCGAGCGCCTCATAGTCATACTGAACGACAACGAGATGTCGATAGCGCACAACGTCGGCGGCGTGGAACAGATGCTCGGAAGACTGCGCCTCCGCCCGGGATACATGCGCGCGAAGGACAAGTTCCGCGCCGCCACGAGCAGGGGACGCTTCGGACACGCGCTGTACCGCTTCGTGCACGGCGTCAAGCAGTTTCTCAAGAGTCTTATCATCCGCTCGAATATATTTGAGGACATGGGATTTACCTATCTCGGCCCGGTGGACGGGCATGACGTGAAGAATCTCTGCCGTCTGCTCGAACTCTCGAAGAGCTACGACGGGCCCGTTCTGATACACGCGGTCACGGTCAAGGGCAGGGGATACGGCCCTGCGGAAAACGACCCGGAGAAGTACCACAGCGTCGCGCCGGCGGGAAGCGCAAAGCCGGGGATGAGCTATTCCCGCGCGTTTGGGGACGCGCTCGTCGAGCTCGCGCGTGAGGACAGCCGGATATGCGCCATCACGGCGGCAATGGAGAGCGGAACAGGACTTGAGAAGTTCGCGCGGGAGTTTCCGGAGCGCTTCTTTGACGTGGGCATAGCGGAGGAGCACGCCATGACTATGGCGGCGGGGCTCGCGGCGGCGGGGATGAAGCCGGTGTTTGCCGTCTACTCCACCTTCGCGCAGAGAAGCTATGACGAGCTGCTGCACGACGTCGCTCTGCAAAAGCTTCCGGTCGTCATAGCCGTCGACCGCGCGGGACTCGTCGGCGAGGACGGAGCGACGCACCACGGTATCTTCGACCCCGGCTTTCTCGCGCAGGCTCCCGGAGTAAGAATCTACTGCCCGGCAAACGCGGCGGAGACGCGGGAGTATCTGCGCCTCGCACTCTCCTGCGGCGAGCCGTGCGCGATACGCTATCCCCGAGGGGGAGACGACGGCAGGTTCACTGGAGTTTCAAATGGCGCGGCAGAGGTCATAAGAAGCGGCTCGGACGTGACGCTCGCCGCCTACGGACACATGCTCACAAACGCTCTTGACGCCGCCGGTATCCTCGAAAAGCGCGGCGTCTCCGCCGAGATAGTGAAGCTGAATACTCTCTCTCCGCTCGACGCAGAAACGGTCTTCGCGTCCGCGCGGAGGACAGGGCGGCTCGTCGTGGCGGAGGACTGCACCGCCGCAGGCTCAGTAGGGCAGCGTCTCGCGGCCGAGGCGGCGTGCGCCGGGGAGAAGTTTGGGATAAGGCTTGTGAACCTCGGCGACAGGTTCTGCACGCACGGCCCTACGGCGGAGCTCGAAAAATATTACGGCATCGACGCCGGGAGCATAGCGGAGGTGGCACTGTGGCAAAAATGAGGCTTGACGTGCTCCTCGTGGAGCGCGGGATATTTCAGAGCCGCGAGCGCGCCCGCGCCGCGATAATGAGCGGCGAGATATTTGTCTCGGGCGTCCGGGTGGACAAGGCCGGCGCTTCCGTGTCGGAGGACGCGGAGGTGGAGTTCCGCGGCCGCTCGATACCGTATGTCAGCCGCGGCGGATTGAAGCTCGAAAAGGCGCTCGAGGTCTTCCCGGTGAAGCTCGAGGGCGTCCGCGCGGCGGACGTCGGAGCCTCCACCGGAGGATTTACCGACTGTATGCTCCGAAACGGCGCGGCGAAGGTCTACGCGATAGACGTCGGCTACGGACAACTCGCGTGGTCGCTCCGCACGGACGAGCGCGTCGTCGTCATGGAGCGGACGAACATCCGTAACGTCACGCCGGAGATGATAGGCGAACTGCTTGACTTTGCTTCGATAGACGTGAGCTTTATTTCGCTCAGGATAGTCCTTCCGTGCGTCAAACCCCTGCTCCGGGAGGGAGGAGAGGTCGTTGCGCTCGTGAAGCCCCAGTTTGAGGCGGGACGCGAGAAGGTGGGAAAGAAAGGCGTCGTCCGTGACCCGGAGACGCACCTCGAAGTCCTCGAAGCGTTCCTTGTCAACGCTCATGATGCGGGCTTTGCCGTGAAGGGGCTGGACTTCTCTCCCGTAAGAGGACCGGAGGGCAACATAGAGTATCTTGCATACCTCTCATGCGAGGGCGAGAGCGGAGACTTCGACCTGAGACGGCTCGTGGAGAGCTCACATGCCGCGCTCGACGGAAGGGAGAGCGAAAGGTGACGGCGGTAAAGTCTCTATTGATATACTCAAATCCCGAGCGCGACCCCGGCCTCCTGTACGCCGCGAAGGCGGAGCGCACCGCGCGCCGCCTCGGCGTCTCCGTCACGCTCTGCGACTCGCACTGCGGGCGAGCGGAGCTTCTTTCCCTGTTTTCCGGGCGGGACATGGCGGCGGTGCTCGGCGGGGACGGGACTATACTTTCCGCCGCAGTTCCGGCGGCGGAGGCGGGCGTTCCGATACTCGGTATAAACCTCGGAAATATAGGCTTCATGAGCGCGTTCGATGCCTCCGACGAAGCCGCGCTCGAGACCGTGCTTGCGGGCGGTTACGTCACAGACGAACGCGCTCTTCTTTCCGTACGCGCGGAGCGCGGCGGCGAAGAATTCTTCCGCGCGGCGGCGCTCAACGACGCCGTCATCTCTGCGGGCGAGCTCGGAAGGATGGTGCGCGTGGAGATATCCTGCGGAGGGAGCCGCGTGGCCGTCCTGCGCGGCGACGGCGTCATCGCCGCTACTCCGACCGGTTCGACGGCGTACTCACTCTCTGCGGGAGGGCCGATAATCGACCCGCGCTCCGACTGCATGGTCCTGACGCCGGTCTGCGCGCACACGCCCTACGCGCGCCCTATTGTCCTGCCGCTCTGCTCCGAGGTGCGGCTGAAAGCGCCGGAGAGCGCCGTCCTGACGGTCGACGGCAGACCCGGAACGCGGCTCGAAGCGGGTGACAGTGTGCTCATCGGCAAATGCGCCAAAAAAACTACGTTGATACGCTTGCAAAATTATGACTTTTATGGTATCATTGGTACGAAACTTTGGCAGACACAAATATCGGAGGTGGGCAATCTGTGAAAAAGGAACGTCACGAGAAGATAATCGAGCTTGTGAGGACAAGCAAGGTCGGCACACAGGATGAGCTCGTCGATATGCTGCGCGAAGCGGGATACGACGTGTCTCAGGCCACTATTTCCCGGGACATCAAGGAGCTGCGGCTGCAGAAGGCGGCCGCCCCTTCTTTCGGATACAGGTACGTCCTTCCGGACGAACGTCCGGACAGCACCACCGGCGACGAACGCCTTCAGGACATCTTCCGCAAGAGCGTCTACGGCGTGGACTACGCGGCAAACATCATTGTCATTAAGACCATGGCCGCCCTCGGAAGCGCGGCATGCGCGGCGGTAGACGGCATGAAGTATGACGGCATAGTCGGCACCCTCGCGGGCGACGACACGGGGCTCATCATAGTACGAAGCGAAGAACAGGCACACGAACTCTGCGAACAGCTGCGCGGACTTATCGAGGACTAAGATGCTTCTCTTTCTGCAAATCGAAAACATAGCCGTGGTGGAGCGCGCGGAGGTCGAGCCGGGGGATAGGTTCAGCGTCCTCACCGGCGAGACCGGCGCGGGCAAGAGCATCGTTATCGACGCGATAAACGCCGTCCTCGGTGAGAGAATGCCGCGCGACCTCATACGCTCCGGCGAGAAGAGCGCCACTGTGAGCGCGTGCTTTTCGCCGCTCGCCCCGAGCGTGCTCCAATGGCTCGAGGAGAATGGCTACGAACCGGACGATGACGGCTCGCTCATCATACGCAGGAGCCTGTCGTCGGACGGACGCAATCTCTGCCGGATAGGCGACCGTCCGGTGAGCGTTTCCGCACTGAAAAAGCTCGGAGCGCTCCTTGTCAACATACACGGCCAGCACGACAGTGGACGTCTGCTCGACGAGCGCGAGCACCTCGGCTACCTTGACGGATTTGCGGGAGACGGCGAGCTTCTTTCAAAGTACCGCGCGGTCTGGAACGAGCTGCGTGAGATACGCCGTGATATAGAAAGACACACCCTCGGCGAGGAGGAGAAGGCCTTCCGCGCGGACTTCCTGCGTCGGAGGATAGAGGACGTCGAGGGCGCGGAGCTCGAAGCGGGTGAGGAGGAGGAGCTTACCGCGCGGCGGAAGATCCTCCAGAGCGCGCAGAAGCTATCAGACGCCGTGGACGACAGCATTTCCGAGCTCTACGGAGGTGAGGACTACTCCGGCGCGCTCGCGCTCATCGAGAGCGCGTCCGGCCGCATAGACGAGGCCGCACAGACCGACGCGAGCCTAGCGGAGCTTGCATCGAAGCTCCGCGACCTGCGCTTTGCCGCGGAGGACGCGGCGGACGACCTGAGAAGGCTCCGCGGCGAGTACGACTTCTCGCCGGAGGAAATAGACGAGGTGGAAAGCCGCCTTGACGTCATAAACACGCTCGAACACCGCTACGGCGGCACGGTCGAGACGCTTCTTTCCGACCTCGACAAGTGGCGCGCGGAGCTTTCGGACATAGAGTTTTCGGAGGAAGCGCTCGAGGAGCTCCGCCGCCGAGAGGCGGATACTTTGAAGCGCGCGGAGACGCTTGCGGACGAGCTCGGCGCGGTGCGCCGCGAGGCGGGCGTCCGGCTCGCCGAAGCGATAGAACGCGAGCTCCGCGAGCTCGACATGCCGGGAGTGCGGTTTGTCACCGAGGTCGCAAAGAGCGCCCTCGGCGCGGACGGCGGCGACGGCGTCCGCTTCCTCATCTCCGCGAACGCGGGCGAGGAGCCGAAGCCGCTCAGCAGGATAGCGTCCGGCGGCGAGCTGTCGAGGATAATGCTTGCGATGAAGTCGGTGCTGACGTCGGGCGACGAGGTAGCCACGCTGATATTTGACGAGGTCGACTCCGGCGTGAGCGGACGGGCGGCGCAGCGCGTCGCGGAAAAGCTCGCTAAGATCGCGCGCTCGAGACAGGTGCTTTGTGTGTCGCACCTGCCGCAGCTCGCGGCCATGGCGGACTGCCAGCTCCTTGTCGAGAAGCGTGAGCGGAACGGCCGCACCTTCACGTCGGTGACAAATCTCGACGGCGAGGCTCGCGAACGCGAGCTCGCACGCATCATCGGCGGCGAAGAGGTGACTGACACCATCCTCAAAAGCGCGCGGGAGCTCATCGACGCGGCGGACCGATACAAACGGAATTTGAAATAATTGTTTTCGTATGGTATATTTGCAAAAACAGTAGACAAGGTGATTAGATGTCTTTTTTCTCTTCGTTATTTGGCAAAAAATCTTCAAGCAACAATAAATCTCAAATCAAAAATGTAGAGATGAATGAAGACCGCGCAAATACACCTTTACTTCACTTAAAAGGTAAACCAGATGCATGCGGGCTGTATCCGGGTGAACTTGTTATGCTTTCACTTGCAGAAAAATACAAAACGACAGAAACTTCCTTCCCAAGCTATTTATCCTACACATATGAGATTGCAAATCCTCTAAACATGTTACAGGATTTGCATAATAGAATGTTTATTGATGTAGGAAACGCAAAAGACTGCTTGTCTGGATTTAAGCTAACAGAACTTAAAGAGATAGCGGTGGCTTTAAACATATCTGTCGAGGGCACAAAGGCGGAGATCATTAATCAGTTATCGGCTGTTTCAGAGAGTGCATTAGGTGCTTTGGTTAAAGAACGCACATGGAAACTTACTGAAAAAGGAACTGATGCACTCAAAGCAAATCCATATATCCAATATTTTTTGGAAAAACACAATTATAATGTTACTGAAGTTGGAGTAAATATTTGGACAGTAAACGAGGAATTTGTTAAAGATTCAAAAAGATCATACAGAGATATTATTTATGGTCAGCTTAATAAGGCTATGAACGATGCTTTCCTCCAGTTTCAAAAGGATCCTGCTTTAGGATCAACTGCAACAAATCGTTATTGTGAATGCTATCGCTTAATGGGTTTGTTTCTTGAAGAAGACAAATCTTATGTAAATGCATCCGATATGTACTTCCAATACTTATTCAAAAAGATTAACATTCACGCAGGATTACAGCTTTTGGCGAATTATAAGACATTTAGCTATGACAAGAAATTTAAAGAAACATTTATAAATCGGTACTATGAAGAAATTCAACTTTATCCTTATCAGAAAACGGAATTGCTTCGACTGCTGGACGAACTTAACATAAGTGGTGATGCTGTTCGGAAAAGCTTGAGTGCATCCTTTGAAAGAGCAAAAGACACCGGTATCATGAGTGTCAACGAGGCTGCTGACTTTATTATACTGGAATTGTCTGGTGATGTAGATCAATCCAGAGAGTTGGCATATAAATTAGCGCAAAAAGCAGTCAGAAAAATTTAAAACAACGAGAGATTTTTGTAGTGCAAATAACGACAAATGCCAAGCTGCATTTTGCAGCTTGGCTTTAACCGTTTTACGGGGTACCGGCAAAGCACGCTCCTTCGTTTTATCGCATCGCGCAGCGAAGAGCACATTTCGTGCCGACGCGTCAGCGAAATTATTTTAGATATTCTTTCATCAGGTCGTCCATGCCGTACATCCCCGGCGCCTTGCGCTCCGAGATGAACCTTGCGGCGCGGAGCGCACCCTCCGCGAACACCGCTCGGCTCTGCGCCGTGTGCTTCAGCTCTATTATCTCGTCGTTTCCGGCGAATATGACCTCGTGCTCGCCGACTATCGTCCCGCCGCGTATAGAGCTTATGCCTATCTCTCCGCGCGGACGCTCGCGGCGGCGCTCATGGCGGTCATAGACGTACTCCGCCGAGCCGCTCTGCGCTCTGCGCGCGGCGTCCGCAAGCGTGAGAGCGGTGCCGGACGGCGCGTCGAGCTTTCTGCGGTGGTGCCGCTCAAGTATCTCGATGTCGTAGCTGTCGCCGAGGACTCCCGCGACCTCCTCCACAAGCGCCGTGAGGAGCGCTATGCCGAGCGACATATTCGCCGAGCGGAACACCGCAAGCTTCTCCGCCGCGCGCCGCACTTCCGCCTCCTGCTCCTCCGAGTAGCCGGTGGTGCAGAGCACGAGCGGAAGCGAGCGGGGGAGGGCGTAGTCGAGTATCCCGCGCAGGGCGGAGGGGTGCGAGCAGTCCACGAGGACGTCCGCCGTGCCGGTATAGTCCGCCGGACTGCGGTATATCTCAAAGCCGGCTCTTTCCGCGCCATTGATATCGACGCCCGCGGCTATCTCAAAGGACGGATCCTGCTTTGCCGCGTCCGCTATGAAGCCTCCGAGCCGTCCTCCGGCTCCGCAGAGAAGTATCTTTGTCATTCCGGTCACCTCTGTCCCGCGCCGCGTGACGGCGGCGGGATGTCCCTTTCTTTAGAATTCAGGGGGCGAAAGCTCGCCCCCTCAGATTTGTCTATAATGTCAGCCGAGAAGTCCGTATTCCGCGAGAGTGTCGCGGAGCATCTTCTCGTTTGCCTCGGTCATCTCGACGAGCGGCATACGCGTCGGTCCGACGCCCATACCCATCATGTTCATCGCCGCCTTGACCGGTATCGGATTAGTCTCGACAAAGAGAGCGCGCATGAGCGGGTAATACTTGTAGTGAAGCTCGCGCGCCCGCTCGAAGTCTCCCTCGAGGCAGGCGTGGGAGAGCTCGACCATCGCGCCGGGGAGGATGTTCGAGAGGACCGAGATTATTCCCTTCGCGCCGAGGGACATCATCGGCAGCGTCGCACTGTCGTCCCCGCTCCAGATATTGAGATCGTCGCCGCAGGCCATTCTCGTGCGGCTGACGAGCTCGAGGTCTCCGCTCGCCTCCTTGACGCCGTTGATGTTCGGGTGCTTAGAGAGCTCCTTGTAGGCGTCTACGGTGAAGCCCATGCCGGTGCGGCTCGGAATGTTGTAGAGGATTATCGGGATGTTCACCCTGTCCGCGACGGCCTCGAAGTGGCGCACAAGTCCGCGCTGTGTCGTCTTGTTGTAGTAGGGGGTGACCATCAGGAGCGCGTCCGCACCGCTCTTCTCGGCGTTCTGGCTCATCATGATGGCGTGAGCCGTGTCGTTCGAGCCGGTGCCGGCTATTATCTTTATCCTGCCCGCCGCGCGCTTTATCGCGTACTCGACAGTGGCGAGGTGCTCGGGGATGGTCTGCGTGGGCGCTTCGCCGGTGGTGCCGCAGACGACTATAGCCTCGACCCCGGCGGCGATCTGCTGCTCGATTAATTCACCGAGCTTCTCGAAGTTGACGAAATCGGATGTAAACGGAGTGATTATCGCCGTGCCTACTCCCGTAAAAATCGGCTGCTTCATAATGTTTGGCTCCTTTTGCAGAATGTCGTAAGTTGATAGGACTGCCTAGTGCGTTCAGTCGATGTAACCCTCTGCGCAGAGCAACTCCGCGAGCTGTACCGCGCCTCCGGCGGCGCCGAGGAGAGTGTTGTGAGAGAGCGAAACGAACTTGTAGTCGTACTGCGTATCCTCGCGCAGACGTCCTACCGACACCGCCATGCCCCCCTCGAGCTCACGGTCAAGGCGGGTCTGCGGACGGTCCGGCTCCTCAAAGTAATGGATGAACTGCTTCGGGGCGCTCGGAAGAGCGAGCGACTGCGGACGCGCGCGGTAGCCAGCCCACGCGGCCTTTATCTCCTCTATGGACGGCTTCTCCTCAAAGGAGACAAACACCGCCGCGAGGTGGCCGTCGGTAACGGGGACGCGGATGCACTGCGTCGTGATGGACGGCGTCACGGCGTTCACAATGACGCCGTTTTCGATGTGACCCCAAATCTTCAGCGGTTCAAGCTCGCTCTTCTCCTCCTCACCGCCTATGTAGGGAATGACGTTATCTATCATCTCCGGCCAGGTCTCGAAGTTCTTGCCCGCGCCGCTTATCGCCTGATAGGTGCAGGCGAGCACCTTCGTGGGACGGTACTTCAGCAGGGGATGGAGCGCCGGGACGTAGGACTGTATCGAGCAGTTCGACTTCACGGCAATGAGTCCGCGCTTTATCCCGAGGCGCTTGCGGAAGCTGTCAATCACCCGAATGTGCTCCGGGTTTATCATGGCGACGACCATCGGAACGTCCGGGTCGCCGCGGTGCGCGGAGTTGTTGGATATGACCGGGCACTCGCGCTTCGCGTACTCGAGCTCGAGCGCGTAGATCTCCTGCTTTGTCATGTTGACGGCGGAAAAGACGAAGTCGACCTCGCCCGCTATCTTGTCGATGTCCGCCGTGGCGTCGAGAACGGTCATGTTCGCCGCGCTCTCCGGCATCGGCTCGCTCATCATCCAGTGCGCCGCGTCACGGTAGAGCTTGCCCGCCGAGCGGGGAGAGGCGGCGAGAGCCGCAAGCTCGAACCACGGATGCTTGCTCACAAGCGTCACAAACCGCTGCCCGACCATGCCTGTAGCGCCGATGACGCCTACTCTGTACTTTTTCATCTTGATCTCCTCCGAAGATATGCCGTTTATCAAGTTAAGAAAAAGCCGTTGAAAAAACGACAAAATGTGCTATAATGAGAAATGTGCTTTGTTTACATAATATGCGGGACTTCCCCCGCCGGATATAATTGTAGCACAGCATGCACTTTCTGTCAACGCAAACCCCGTTCGGAGGAACAAAATGAAACGATTTACTTCTTTCCTGCTTGTTCTCGCGCTCCTTCTCGGCGGCGAGGCCTTTGCCGCAAGCGAAGGAGCCGGATTTATCCCCGCCACCGGCGAGGATGCGGAGACGCCGTTCACGCCTGCCGCGCCCGTGACCTCCGAGGTCCCGTCCGAGCCGGCTCCGGCACAGCCGGCGTCCTACGTCTCCACTGCCGTCGACCCGGCTTCCGTTACATACCCCATAGTGTGCGAGCCGGAGGAGTACATCGTCCGCGCCGGACTGTTCTACGGCTCGACGGCGCTCGCCTCCGCGAACCTCCAGAACTTTGACGGCTCGGGGTACATGTTCGGCTGGTACGACACGGACGGAGCTTTCACCGCCGTCGGCTACACCGCGCAGGAGAGGATAACGACCTTCTCCGACCGCAACATGTACGTCAAGGACAGCACTTACTACGACTCGATGGGTCCCTCCGGCGCGACGTCGATAGGCGCGTACCATGTCCAGACGCCGGACTCCTACCCGACATATCAGGCGGCGCTCGCCGCCGCCGGAGCATATACTTCCGCGTTCCCGGCATACATAAACGGTGAGTGGCGCGTCCGCGTCGGTTCATACCGCTCGTCCGGCGCGGCAAGCGAGGCGGCGGCTTCGCTCGGCGTGGCGAACGGCACGGTCGTCGGTGCGTCCAATACCTGCTACACGGTGGCGGTGACGCCTACCGGCACCATCATATTCGAGTTTGACAACGGCGGCGACCGCTTCGGCATACGTCCGATAGGCTCGGAGGAACCCGTCACCTGGCACAAGGGCTACAAGTGGGCGGGCGGCTTTGAGTACAAGCGGAACTCCTCGGGCTCGCTCGTCGTTATAAACGTCGTCGAAATAGGCGACTATACAAAGGGAGTCATACCCTACGAAATAGGCACCAACTGGACCGAGGAGGGTACGAAGGTCGGCGCGGTCTGTGCCTCGAGCTACGTCGTATTCAACAAGAACCGCCACAGCGCCTACGGCTTTGACGTCTGCACCACCGACCACTGCCAGGTCTATCAGGGTCTGAACCGCGCCACCGCGCAGACCAACGCCTACTGCGACGCCGTCGCGG
>CANPWY010000050.1 GCA_947585215.1 uncultured Clostridia bacterium | reverse complement strand
GCCGGGTGCGACGAGAGCCCCGGAGAAGAGGAGATATACCAGGGCCGCAAGTTCAAGACCTATCGCGGCATGGGCTCCATCGCGGCGATGAACCGCGGCGGACGCGACCGCTACTTCCAGGAGAGCAACAAGAAGCTCGTCCCGGAGGGCGTCGAGGGACGCGTGCCGTACAAGGGAGCCGTCAGCGAGACGCTCTATCAGCTCTGCGGAGGTCTCCGTAGCGGCATGGGCTACTGCGGCGCCGCCACTATCGACGACCTGCGCGTGAAGGGCAAGTTCATCCGCATCACCGGCGCGGGTCTGCGTGAGAGCCATCCGCACGGCATCTTCATCACGAAAGAAGCGCCCAACTACTCGGTGGGCGAGTAACGAAAGAAATTCCCGCCGGCGGGCGGAGACGTCCTCCGGCGGACGCTCCCGAAGGAGCCGAGCTCCTTCGGGAGTTATACTGTATACCCTGCGTAAAGGAGAAGCGACAACAATGGATCATCGGCGCACCAAGCTCCCGTTTGTCACAAAGGAACAGCTCGACCGGATATGTGCGGAGTACCCCACTCCGTTCCATCTGTACGACGAGCGCGGCATCCGCGAAAACGCGCGCCGTCTGCTGAAGGCGTTCAGCTGGAACAAGGGCTTCAAGGAGTTCTTCGCGGTGAAGGCCACGCCCACCCCCGCCATCCTCAAGATACTTCATGAGGAGGGGTGCGGAGTTGACTGCTCGTCGATAATCGAGCTGAAAATGAGCGAGCAGTGCGGCTTTTCGGGAAGTGAGATAATGTTCTCCTCCAACGACACGCAGGCGCGCGAGTTTGCGTACTGCACGAAGCTCGGCGGCACGATAAACTTCGACGACTACACGCATATCGCCTACTATGAGAAGAATGTCGGCCCGCTGCCCGAGACCGTCTGCTGCCGCTACAATCCTGGCGGCGACTTCCTTGTCACAAACGACATCATGGACACCCCGGGCGACGCGAAGTACGGCATGACCTACGACCAGCTCTGCGACGCGTTCCACTATATGCAGACTAAGGGCGTGAAGCGGTTCGGGATACACGCCTTCCTCGCCTCGAACGTCCTCGCGGACGAGTACTACCCGATGCTCGCGCGGGTGATGTTCGACCTTGCGGTGCGCCTCAAGCGCGACACCGGCATAGCGGTGAGCTTTGTCAACCTCTCCGGCGGCATCGGCGTGCCGTACAAGCCGAAGGACCGTCCCTGCAATATCGACGTGATAGGCGAGGGCGTCCGCCGCGCCTACGCGGAGACGCTTGTGCCGGAGGGCATGGACAACGTCGCGATATACACCGAGCTTGGACGGTTCATGCTCGCGCCCTACGGCGTCCTCGTCGCCCACGCTCAGCACGAGAAGCACATCTACAAGGAGTACATAGGTCTCGACGCGTGCTGCGCCGACCTCATGCGCCCCGCGATGTACGGCGCGTACCACCACATCACCGTCGCGGGCAAGGAGGACGCTCCGCTCGACCATCTCTACGACGTAACCGGCTCGCTCTGCGAGAACAACGACAAGTTCGCCGTCGACCGCGCCCTGCCGAAGATAGACATCGGCGACATCGTAGTGATACACGACACCGGCGCCCACGGCCACGCCATGGGCTACAACTACAACGGCAAGCTCCGCTCCGCCGAGATACTTCTCTGCGAGGACGGCAGCACGAGGATGATCCGCCGCGCTGAGACCGAGGAGGACTACTTCGCGACGACGAAGGATTTCTTCTGATTCAGATTTTATCTTGCCCCCCCGCAGCCCCTTCGGGCGGCGGGGGAAGTTATGAAAGGACGTTTACGGAATGCGACACCTTATTGACTTCGCCGACATGACAAACGAGGAGTGGTACGACCTATACGCGCTCGCAAAGGACATAATGGCGCGCCCGCTCGACTACAAGGACGCTCTGCGCGGCCGCGTTATGGCGAGCCTCTTCTACGAGCCGTCCACGCGGACAAACTTCTCCTTCCAGACCGCGATGCTCAAGCTCGGCGGCGGAGTGTTCGGCTTTGTGGACGCGAACACCTCGTCTGTCTCGAAGGGCGAGAAGCTGAAGGACACGATAACGATGTGCTCGACCTATGCCGACGTCATCGTCATGCGGACGCCGGTGGAGGGCATGTCGAAGGCGGCGTCGCTCTACTCCCGCGCGCCGCTGATAAACGCCGGGGACGGCGGCCACTTCCACCCGACGCAGACGCTCGCGGACCTCACCGCCATCACCGAGCGGCGCGGCTCGCTCGAGAATATGACGGTCGGACTGTGCGGCGACCTCAAGTACGGCAGGACGGTCCACTCGCTCGTGCGCGCGCTTTCGAGGTTCCCCGGCAACCGCTTCGTGCTCATCTCGCCGAAGGCGCTCGCCGCGCCGCAGTATCTGCTTGACTTCCTCCGCGAGAAGGGGATAGAGTACCGCGAGACCGAGAGCCTCGAGGAGGCCATCCCCGAGCTCGACATCCTCTACATGACGCGCGTACAGCGCGAACGCTTCGACGACCCCGCGGAGTACGAGCGGCTGAAGAACGTGTACGTCCTCACAGCATCTATGCTCGCGCCGGCGAAGAAGAACATGACGGTACTGCATCCCCTGCCGCGCGTGGACGAGATAGCCATGGACGTAGACGGCGACGAGCGCGCCTGCTACTTCCGTCAGGCGGAGTGCGGGCTGTACATCAGAATGGCGCTTCTGCTGACACTCGTGCGGGGCGGAAAGTTCGAGCCGGAGCATATTCCGCCGGAGACGCGCCCGCACCGCTGCCACAATCCAAAGTGCATCACGCGCAAGGAGCCCTACATCCCGATACTCGAGGAGGACGGGCGCTGCGGGTACTGCGAGGCGGAGCTCTAAATTTTTCAAAGATTTTCGCTTTGGGTATTGACTTTTGACCGCGTTTTTGGTATAGTATTTGGGCGCGCGGGTGTAGTTCAATGGTAGAATTCCAGCCTTCCAAGCTGGCTACGTGGGTTCGATTCCCATCACCCGCTCCATTTCCGCAAATGCGAGAGATGCGCCTGTAGCTCAGGTGGATAGAGCAACTGCCTTCTAAGCAGTGGGCCGGGAGTTCGAGTCTCTCCAGGCGCGCCAGTTTCCGGCCTGAGCGGGTCAATATGGTGGGTGTGGCGTAGTTGGCTAACGCGTCGGATTGTGGTTCCGAAGACCGTGGGTTCGAGTCCCATCACCCACCCCAGAGAAAACGGAGAGGCGCGGACGGACACGTCCCCGCCTCTCCGCTTTTTAGCTCAAAGGCTCTATGCAAGTTCTGCCGCCTCGGAGGCAAATGAGGCATAACAGCCTCGCAGAGTTTCGCGCCAAAGGCGCGAAAAAGAGTTTAATTTATTTTCGGCGGCGGCGTGTACGGCGCCGAAAATACCTCTCGCGGAGCGCACTTTGAGCAGCGGAGCTGCTTCCGCGCCTGTTCGCGCGGTTGAAGTTGGCGGCATAGCCGTCAACTTCGCGCAGGGCGATTCATTCGCCCGAGCACGTTTAATCGGAAGGGCTCCTACGCGGTCGCCGACCGCGTGGGAATGCGTCGATTTTCCGCCGAAGGCGGAAAACTCGTCGCGAAGCGAAGAACGGCGCCTTCCGTCGGCAGAGCTTCGCTCTGTCCGACGGTTTCACTTGGAATTGCGCCCGCGCAATTCCAAGTGAACTTCTCGCGGCAAATTGGTAAGCGAGCGAAGCGAGCGCGATTTGCCGCGAAAGCGAAGCGACGATGGGGTGTAGCCAAGCGGTAAGGCACGAGACTTTGACTCTTGCATCGCAGGTTCGACTCCTGCCATCCCAGCCAACGGAAAATCCTCGCCCTTGGGCGAGGATTTTCGCGTCAGATATGATATTTCGGCTTACGGATTGCAGTTCTTGCAGGGAGAGTAGCCCTTCGCGATTATCGCTTCGCGGCTCTCGGACGAGTCGATGCGGTTCTTTGCCTTCATCTTCCCCACGCTGGAGCAGTCAGGCAGATGGAATTTCATCGTGTTTTTGTTGAGGACGTAGAGCACGCCGGACGAAGCCGTGCCCTCCGGAGATGCGTCCGCGCCGGACGGCACCTCCGCCGATGGCTCCGGTTCCTCGTCCGAACCGGTTTCGGGAGACGGCTCTTCGGAGGCCGACGCCTCGGTCTCGGGACTTACGGACGGCTCGGCGGCGTCCGGGGACGACGTCGCCTCCGGGTCGGGAGAGGCCGCCTCAGAGGGCTCGGACGTCTCCGGCGAGGCGGAGACCTCCGGCGCCTCGGACGGCGCGGCGCTGTCCTGAGGCGTGTCGGGCGGTTCCGCGTTCTCTGCGTCGGACGAAGCGGCGGACGTCTCGAAGGAGGTCTCAGGCGACCTGTCCACACTGTACGTCGTCGCAGTCTGACCACACGCGCCGAGTGCGAGCATCAGCGACGCGGCAAGCATCAGTGCGGCGAATCTCCTTGCGTGTGCGGTAAACGTCATACAAAACCCTCCAAAGAACGAATAAACACGGCCGAACCGTGTCAAAAAGCGTCGGATACCGTATTATATTTTATCTAACGGGGCAAAGTCAAGACTTTCGGCAAAATTTCCCGCATTTTCGGGTAAAATGGGGAGGTTCGCGTGGAGACGGCAGAAAATGAAGCGCGGCTGGACCCGCCGAAAGAATGAAAATACCTCTTGCGCATTTCCATTTCGTGTGGTATGATAACAAATAGCCTTGGGTGTGCTGTCCGCGCGGACGTTGCGGACGGCGCGCCGGGTGGCCGTGACTTAGTAGCTCAGTCGGCAGAGCACCTGCCTTTTAAGCAGGGTGTCCGGGGTTCGAATCCCCGCTAGGTCACCAAAACAAAAAGCAGCCGTTCGGCTGCTTTTTGTTTTGGCTTCCCCAAACGGCGCGTTGCGCCGTTTGGGGACCCCTTTGATTGAAATGCTCGGGGCAAATGAATTGCCCCTGCGCGATGTTGGCGGCATAGCCGCCAACATCAACCGCGCGAACAGGCGCGGGGCAGCCTTCGACTGCCAAGCACGAAGCGCACCCCTATGTTCCTGATAAAGTGGGTATTGGTCACCAAAACAAAAGCAGCCGAAACGGCTGGCCGGTATGACGGGCAATGATAAATCGGTATTTTGACAATCGAAATCAAGATAATTCTTTTCTTGTGCTGTATAATGAGCGTAGAGCAGTCAAAGGAGGTGCGTAAGAAATGAGCGAATGGCATAAATTGGTACAGACGATCGTAGAAGAAGTCGATGAGTGCATTGCGAAACGCAATGATGAAGCATTAACGCTTGCCGCCCTTTCCAGGAAACTGGGCTATTCCGAATTTTACATTTCCCGCAAATTCAAGGAGATCTCGGGGATGAATTTTCGCGATTACCTGCGGCATCGCACGCTTGCTTTTGCGTTAAAGGAAGTTCGTGATACCCCAAAAGGTCTCTTGGAAATTGCCATGGATTACGGTTTCTCCAGCCATGAAGCGTTTTCACGTTCTTTTAAGGAGGCTTATGGTATAACGCCAAGCGAATACCGCTGTAATCCCGTGCCCGTTGTCCTGCGCACTATAATTAAGCCGTTTGATTGCTACTTAATAAGTACCGGAGGAATGGGTATATCGGATACCGAAAAAGATGTAAAGGTTTATTTTGTAACGATCCCCGCGCACAAGTATCTGCATATCAGAAATTATGAAAGCATCGGCTATTGGGATTTCTGGCAAAAGCAGAGTCAGATCCCGGGGCAGGACTATGATACTATCTGCGGACTGCTTGACAGCATTAAGGGAAAGCTGGACGATATGGGCGGTACCGAGGCCAACAGCGGAAGCGGTCAAATCATGGCCGATATAAATGAACCCACGGGCAGAATTTGCAGTTGGGGCATTCCGCTGGCGGAAAGCTATGGCGTCCGTCTCCCTGCGGACTATTGCGGTGAAATTCCCGAACAGATGCAAATGATGGACGTTCCGGAGGGAGAGTATATTGTATTTGAACACGGTCCGTTCGACTATCAAACACAGAATTGTGATGTTGAGCGAAAAATCGAAGAGGCGATGAAAAATTTCGATTACGCCGCGTCCGGCTATTGCCTTGACACCATACAGGGCAGAGTGTGCTATTTTTATCATGACCCCGAACGATTCTGGAAATATGTCAGACCGGTCAAAAAGCTGTAAAAAGAAGCACGAGACGGTTTTCTTATGAGTTAAATCATCAGAATAATTCATAGTGCGATAAATTTCGATACTCCTATACGCAAAAAAGCAGACGACTTTTCGTTTGCTTTTTTGTTATCGTCCGCGAAGCGGACACCTCCACTATTCACTCTTCACTCTTACTTCTTCACTGCCCTTATATTCCCAGCCACCAGCACACGCCGTAGCGGTCGATGACGGTGGCGCAGCAGCTGCTCCACGGGAGCGAGTAGATGGGCTCGAGAACTACGCCGCCGTCGCTCAGGACGGCGAGCGCGTTCTTTACCGCGTCCTCGCTGCCGAGCTCGAACGCGTTGAAGGTCATCGTCTGCCACTTCAAGCGATGGATAACGCTCACGTCGTAGGGCTTCGCATAGGGCTCCGCCGCCTCCGCCGCGGCGAGCATGGGCTCGCCGCCGACCGAGAGCTCGCAGTGCTCGTAGGCGGTCCCGGCGGGGTTCTTTATCGCGAACGTCACCTCCGCGCCGAAGGCTTTGCAGTAAGTTTCCACCACCTCGAGGCTGTTCATCACATACACCTGCGGATAGCATTTCATATCTGTTTCCCTCCGATTTGTTTCTTGATTTCCGGATCTATTATCATTATATCACGCCTCCCGCTCCGCTTCAATGTTGAACCGCGCCCCGAAATGTTGTATAATAGTCGCAGAGCGACTATTATACCTGATTCAATGCCGTTTTGCTCCCGCCCTTCGGGCGAAACCGCAAAACATGGCACATTTTGCCATATCGCGGAGCGATATGGCAAAATAGTCGCAGAGCGACTATTATACCCGATTAAATGCCGTTTTGCTCCCGCCCTTCGGGCGGAACCGCAAAACATGGCACATTATACCATATCGCGGAGCGATATGGTATAATAGATTTATGTAAAAAGGCAAACCCGACGGAGCCCGCGCGGAGGTGTTCTGTGAACGCGGAAGAAAAGGCGTTTGTGGAAAAACTGTATATCGAGACGGCGCAGCTTCTTCTCGGCTACGCGCGGCGGCTCCTCGGCGACAGAGACCTTGCCGAGGAGGCGGTTCAGGACGCCTTTCGGGTGGCGTGTTCCCGCGCGGACGTGCTGATGGCGAGCGCGAACCCGCAGGGCTGGATGATGAACACCGTCAAAAACGTCTCGCGGAACATCGTGCGGAGCCGCGCACGGTCGGCGGCGTTCCTTGCAAGGATACAGCTCGAGGAAAAGGCGTATTCCGAGCCGCAGGACATACGCGACCCCGACCTGCTCTATGAAAACCTGAAGGACGACGAGGACTACCTGCTTCTGAAGCGCCTCTCCGAGCCGGGGGCGACGATAGCGTCGGTGGCGGCGGAGCTCGGCATAGGAGTGTCGGCCTGCTCGAAGCGGATACAGCGGGCGCGGAAGCGGCTCCGAAAATTTTTCTGAAAATTTTTAAAAAACCTGTCCCGAAATCGGGACGTGCGGACATACACAGTCGGAAGGAGGAATGTCCATGTCCGACAGGAAACAAAACTTTGAAGAGATGAGCACCGAGCGGCTGCACGAGCTGCTCCGGCAGGACTTCCGCTCCGATGCGGGGGACGGCCTCTCCGGCGAGGAACTGCTCGAAATTAACAGGATACTTTCCGAGCGGGAGCCGGATAGCGCGGAGGACATGCCGTCCGCCGCGGAGCTGTGGCAGCGGTTCGAGCGGGACTACCTGCCCGAATACGAGTCCGGCTCGCTTTACGCGGAGGAAGAGGACGACGAGCCGGAGCCCGTCCTCACGTCCACGTCGAAGCGCGGAAGAAGGATACGCTGGAGAAGCGGCGCGGTGAGCCGCGTCGCGAGCGTACTGCTCGTCGTGCTGCTGCTCGTGGGAGCGGGCGCGGTGACGGCGGAGGCCGCGGGCTACGGCTCGTGGGAGGCGCTCAGCCGCCTCGCCTATGGAGCGTTCCGCTGGGACGGCGAGCCCGCCGCTCAGCCTCCGCTTCGCGAGGTGCTTGCCGCCTACGACATGACCGAGCCCGTCGCGCCGGCATACATCCCCGAGGGGTACAGCCTCGACTGGGTGAACATCAGTCAGGACGCCGTCCGCGTCAACTTCTACGCCAAGTACGAGAACAGGGACGCCGAGGTCCTGACGGTGCTCGTCACCTGCTACTTCCCGGACGCCGCCGAGGGTCCCGCCCCCGTCACTGAAGGGGAGAGCTACACGGCGGGCGGAATAGAGCACCGCATAGTCGAGCGCGCGGGACGCCGCTCGGCGGCGTGGGTGAACGGCCGGTACGAGTGCAGTATCTCCGGCAGTATCTCCGAGGCGGAGATGCGCGCGATGATAGACTCGATTTACGGCGAATAGCTCTTGACATGGAGCCCGGTCGAAGTGGTAGAATTGACTGAAAGACCGGCGCGGGACGGTTGCCCGCGCCGCATGCCAAACGAGGTGGATAGTTTGTCCGACTTTGAGAAGCTGTTGAAGGACCAGTGGCGGAGATACCCGATATTCGCGCCGCAGGACGCGTGCAAGGCCATCGTGCAGGCCGTGCTCGGGCCGGAGCACTTCGTAAGTGACAGGGCTTCGGCAGTAAGACGGATAAAGGCGGAGCTGGAGGCGGTCAAGCAGGAGGGGATGGAGTACGTGGAGCCGCTAGGCGAGCGGTTCTGCCGGGTGCATCTCCGCGCGCTGGACGCCGCCGGAATCTCGCCGGCGACGCTCGCGGGGCTCTTCACGCTCTCGAGCAGGACGGTCTGCGGAAGCACCGCCGAGCTTGAGGCGGCGATCACGGCGCTTTTGACGCTCGCGGGCGCGGGAGAAGCGCCGTTCGGCGCGGCGGAGGCGCGGGGCTACGTCGAAAAGTGGCGCGAGGCGGGGTATCCGGCCATCAGCCACTCGGAGAGCTTCCACGCGGCGTACCGACCCGCGTACCGCGTGGCGTCCTGCGAGCTTGTGCGGCTGATGCCGCTGTTCCGTGCGATAGACATGCTTCTCGCGGAGGGAAGGCGCCGCGTCGTCGTCGCGATAGACGGGATGTGCGGCTCGGGCAAGAGCACCCTCGCGGGCGTGCTGAGAGAGGTCTACGGCTGCGCGGTGTTCCACACCGACGACTACTTCCTCCGCCCGGAGCAGCGCACTCCGGAGAGGTTTGCAGAGCCGGGCGGGAACCTCGACCGCGAGCGCTTCCACGAGGAGGTGCTCACCCCGCTTTCGCGCGGCGCGGAGGAGATAGTCTTCCGCCCGTTCGACTGCGCGGAGATGCGCGTCGCGCCCGAGCGGCGCGAGCAGGTCGGACAGCTCGCCGTGGTCGAGGGGTCGTACAGCCTGCACCCCGAGCTCGCGGAGATGTACGACGTCCGCGTGATGCTCACGATAGACCCCGTAAAGCAGGAGAAACGCATCCTCGAGCGCGAGGGTGAGGACAAGCTGAAGCGCTTCAGGAACGAGTGGATACCGCTCGAAAATCTTTACTTTGAGAAGACGCGCGTGAGGGAGCGGTGCGACCTCATTTTTGACGCGCCGAGGATAATGTGGAGGGAGACGCAATGAAGGTCGCCGTGATAGACGGTCAGGGCGGAAGGCTCGGCCAGACCGTCATAGAAAAGATCTGCGAGAAGAACATACCCTGCGAGCTCACTGCCGTCGGCACGAACAGTGCGGCGACGACGGCGATGCTCCGCGCCGGAGCAAAGCAGGGCGCGACGGGGGAGAACCCGGTCGTCGTCGCGGCGCGCACGGCGGACGTGATAGTCTGCCCGATAGGACTGCTCGCGGCGGACGCTCTGCTCGGAGAGGTCACCGAGAAGATGGCGGCGGCGATAGGCCGCAGCAAGGCGACGAAGCTGTTGATACCGGTCAACATGTGCGAGAACGTGGTGGTCGGCACGCAGTCGCTCTCGATGGTACAGCTCATCGACGAGGCGGTCGCGATGCTCGAGCGCATCGCGAGGAACGGAAGCGTGTCGCGATAGACGTTAGCAAAAAGCAGGAGCGGGCACTGCCCGCTCCTGCTTTTTTAAATCCCAAACGGCGCAGAGCGCCGTTTGGGAGCCCTTCCGATTGAAATGCTTTCCCCAAGCGGCGTTTCACGCCGCTTGGGGACCCCTTTGATTGAAATGCTCGCCCCGAATGAATCGGGGCTCCGCAAAGTTGTTTGCCTTCGGCAAACAACTTTAACCGCGCGAACCGGCGCGGAACACGAGGGCGCCGACATATTCCTCATCGGAACATATTCGGCCCTCGTGAGCTTTACCCGCTTCGCGGGCAAAGCCAAACACAGTGCAGAATTTGCCTGCGCGATGTTGCCTTCGGCAACATCAACCGCTGCGAACAGCGAAAGCGCGAACCAATTCTTCATCCGACACTCTACCGCTTTCGCCTGCAATATTCGCTCTGCGAATATTGCCCAACATTGCACGCGTTGTAGGGCGGACGGCGCTCACGCCGACGTCCAAACAACAGCCTCGTGAGTTCGCTGCGAAATGCGTTAGTACCGCCTAAATATGGCCTTCACCACACCCAAGACATTGCACCCCGGGGCGTATATCGGCTGATAGTCGGGGTTCTCGGGCATGAGCCACACGTCCTGCCCCTTTATCGCGAGACGCTTGACGGTCGCCTGATCTTCTATCAGTGCGACGATTATCTCCCCCGTCATGGCGGTCTGCTGGCGGCGGACTATCACGTAGTCCCCGTCGAGTATGCCCGCGCCCACCATGCTGTCTCCCTGAACGGTGAGGGCAAAGTATTCGTCGGTGCTCCCGCGCTCCGGCTCGAAGGGTATGTATCCCTCTATCTCCTCGACGGCGAGTATCGGCTTGCCGGCGGTGACGCGGCCGACGAGTGGGACCTTCCCGCTCGAGGATGCTCCGGCGGCGGTGAGGGCGCGGGTCTTGTGGTCGTCCTTTGTGATATAGCCGAGGTCGCGCAGGGTCTTGATATGCGCATGGACGCTCGAGGGGCTCTTCAGCCCGACGGCGGCGCAGATCTCGCGGATGGAGGGGGGATAGCCGTGCTCCTGCGAGAAGGAGACGATGTAGTCGTAAACCTGCTGCTGCTTTGGAGTGATCGAGCGCATATTGCACCTCCGTTATGTATGTGGAAAGCAC
>CANPWY010000049.1 GCA_947585215.1 uncultured Clostridia bacterium | reverse complement strand
GTGCCGTGAAAGCGTTCTGCGGCGCGCGTTTCGCGCGCCGCAGGGACAAAATCGCGCGGAAGAAAAAGTTCTGCGACGTTTTTGTATGTACTTTCATTTTCGCAACTTCTGAATAAAATTCGATGCTTGGGCGGCGCTTAACGCATTTTCTGAGGCGCATATCGGCATTTAACGTGAAAATTCGCCGCTTTGCGGAAAACAACCGGCGAAACGCCGAATTTTCGCAAAACGGCTTTCGTGAATTTTTATACAGGAGGTGAGGCCGGATGCCTGCTCCGGGGCCGGCAGTACGGCGACGCATACAAAGAAGCGCCCGCGGAGATGCGGGCGCTCGCAAACGGCAAACAGGAAAGAGGCGGGCATAATGCCCGCCTCTTGCTCGTCGGAAGCTGTTTTGTGTATCAACCGGCAAAAACCTGAGCCATGGTATAGCCCGTGCCGCCGACCCAATCGACATAAATGCTTGCGCACATTTTCTGAAAACTGGGGCGGAGTATGTTGGCTTTGTGCCCCGTCGATGACATCCAGAGATCAAATGCATCTTTCGCAACGGCGGCGGGGGAGTAGACGTAGTAATTCGCAAAGCCGGAGCGAGCGGCATTTTCACCCGAAATCTTGGACAAATATTCGCTGTGCCCGCATTCGGTAAAGGCTGTAGAGTACCCTTCGCCGTTGGGACGGATATGCCCGAAGCGTTCCGCCATTTCCTCGGCACGCAAGTCGGCAACATCCTGAATGTTGCTGTCGTATATCATCTCAGAGACCCCGATCTCTTTACGTGCCTCGTTGCACAGCTTGAGAAGCTCGCGCCCGAACGCGTCGCGGTACTCGGCGCCGTTGACATCGTAAACGGGAAAATAATGAACGGTCACGGGAATGGTAATGCTGCTGCCGTCCCACGGCGAAGTGACAACAATGCTGGTCGTCCTCGGTTCATCGCCGGGCTTGAGGAAAGCTATGCACTCGACGGTGCCGTCTTCGTCGACGCTGACGACATCCTGAGGACCCACGACCTCGACGGTGTACGGGTTGTCAGAGTCGAGATTGAGCCATGTAGGTACGCTCGTTGAAACGGAAGTTCCAAACCATTCGCGGACTTTGCCGGATGTCAGATGGATATATTTCACGGAATTGAGAACATTATCGGTGTTTTCGGCTCCGCCATATTTGAAGAACTGTTCGTCACAGCAGACGTTTTGGCTCGCCCCGAACATTGTCTCAATATCCGCCGACCAGAACTCTATCTTGTCGATACTTACGGAGAAGCTCACGCCGTCATCATCCACGACTGTCACGGTGCAGTTTAACGAGGATCTGTTCGTCTTCGCCGTTATGATCGCGGTGCCGACGCCGTTCGCAGTCACCAGACCGCTGTCGCTCACCTCGGCGACGCTTGTATTGTTGCTCTGCCAGGTCACGGTCTTATCCGAGGCGCTGTCGGCAATAAAAGCAACGTTGATCTGCCGCGTTTCACCGACAGTAATTTTTATGGAGTGTTGACCCATTTCAAAGCGCGGAAGACAGGCTGCAAACTGATACACTCTCAGAATCGTCAGGATGGCCGCCTCGCGGGTGTACGGAGCACGGGGGGTAATCCTATTGTTTGCGTCGCCGAGCATTACTTCGTAAAACCGCATTATGGCTATCGGCTCGACCGCATAGTCCGGTATCGCCGCCGAGTCGGCATACTCGTGGCTGCCGGCGGTGGAAAACCCGAGCAGTTCCAGCGTCCGCGAGAGCATCGTCGCCGCCTCCGCGCGAATGAGGGTGCGCTCCGGGGCGAACGCTCCGTCCCCGACGCCGTTGACTATCTCGAGATTTGCGGCGGCGCGGATGTACGGCGCGTCGGTGTCGTTGAAGGACACGTCAAGTCCCTTGTCAAAGAACGCCACGACGCCGTCTATCGGCCGGTCGAACAGGACTTCCAGCAGCGTCGTGACGAGCAGACAGTACTCGGCGCGGGTCATCGGCGCGGTGTAGTTCGATTGGAGCTGTGCCGGGACGAGCCCGAGCGAGACCGCCTCTTTTACTTCTGCGGCGGCCCACGAGCTCGGACTGTCCGCAGCGAGCGCGGGCGTGAAGCACCCGAGGCACATCACGAGCGCCAGCGTCAGCGAAACAAACTTTTTCATAAGGAACCTCCTTTAACTATAGCGATATACGCCTTATTGAGTGTTGAATGGCACTCGCCGGGGCGGCGCTGTGCTGAACCGATGAAACCGTTGCTTTATATCTCGGTGGTTCTGAAGTACGGATAGCGGAACAACCTGCCGCATTCCACCTTCCAGTCCCAGACAACGGGCGCAGGATTGCCGTTTGCGTCTCGAATCACGATTTCGTACCCGTCGCCGAATAGGCCGCTGCTGGCGCAGAACTGGTAGAAGTGACCGTTGACGTCTACCTTACTGCCGGGAAGGGTTTTGAATGTAGTCCAGTCGAGCAGCGAAAGAATATTGCAGAACTCGGCCAAAGTGACCTTTCCCTTGTCCGGACCGGAATGTTCGCCCTGACTGTCTCTGTACTCATTCGAGTCGTGCTCGCAGTAGCGGTTAAACGCGGCCTCGAGCGCATACTCGTAGGAGTAGAGGTCGTGGTTATAGTAATTCTCTTTTGCACGCCCTGCCGCAAGGTCCGACTGCGTTACGCCGATGGTGCTTGCCAGATATTCCTGAGCCATCGTGACCTGACCGCTGTCAAGCAGCTTCGGCAGTCCGATTTTGCTGTCTACCGGCTGGCTGAAATACCTTGTAATGAACTCGAAACTTCCCTCCATGGCGCTTACGCTTAACTCCTGCATTTCCTCAATGTATTTTTTCTTGGTTCCGTCCGGGAAAGTGGATGTGTAGTACATAAGACCTTCCGTGTACTCGTATACGCTGCCGCCGTAACGGTATTCGGGATGATAACCGAGCGCGGTCCTGTCGATAGCGGTGGTGCAGTCGTCGCGGTTCATAATAGCGTCGGGGTCGATTGCGATATAGAACGTCCTGTGCTTCCAATCCACCAGCTCGGGGCAGTAATACCCCTGCGGCATACGATAATACACGTTGCCGGTATTGATAAGCTCGCCCCGGATGCACGCCATAATCGGCTCATAGTAGGGATGACTCTTGTCGAGGCCGTACACGACGAGGTCCCAGACGTCGATCGTCGCGCGCTTCACGGCGTTCACCATGCGGGCGACTATCGTCGCGGCCTCGGCGCGGGTCAGGGTCTCGTCTCCGTGAAACCTGCCGAGAAACTTCTGCGCCTCCTTGCCGGCCACTATTCCGGCGCTCGCGAGGGAGTATATGGCGTCGTGCGCGGGGTCGTCCTTTGCGACGTCGAAGAAGTATTCGTAGTCGGTCGGGAGCTTGTTTACAACCGTGCGGTCAAAGAGCGCCTTGTCGAACAACACCGCAGCGTCCGCGCGGGTGATGAAAGCATTCGGGTTTGCCGGAACGGATGATATGAAGCCGTGCGCCTTTGCGTAGTCAACATAGACGTCGTACCAGTTGGCGCCGGTCTGGTCGGCGGAACCGTAAACGTGATCGCCGGTCTGCTTCTGGTAGGTGCGGACAACGAACGCTATCGTCTGAGCCCAGGTGAGCTGCCCGTTCGGGTCGAAGCGATCCGCGCCCACGCCGCGGACTATGCCGAGAGGGGTGATGCAGGATACGGCGTCGCAAAACCAATCGCTTTCGGCAACGTCAACATAGGGATTGTACCGCGGGATCTCTTGTGTCGGGGCGCTGTCGGCGCTTTCGGAAGTTTCGTCCGTCGAGCTCTCCGGGATGTCCGGATTGCCGGGGTTGCCCTTCGGAACGGGAGCCGCCCTGCCCGCCTTTATATCGTAAGCGTGGAAGAGCTTTGCTTCATAATAGGTAGTCCCTACCGGGTCGGCTGAGGGATGCCCGTTGTTCCAGACTATCGTCTTGTCGGTGTTCTCGATTTCAACACACTTGTATGCCACGTCAAGCTGCTCCGCCGCGGCTATTGCCGCCTCAAGGTCTGAGTCGGAGACGTCGTTGATAACTATTTTCACATAGTTGTTATCGGAGCCGGTCCAATACAGTGTGAACTCGTCTGCCGGGTCGCCGTCATCGGCGTCAATAAACGCTCCGTCTTTATAGCGGAAATGCATCTGAGTTCCGTAGGGATACATCTGCACGGCCAGAGCCGTCGCGGGCGCTATGCCCACGACCATTATGAGCGCCAGCGCCAGCGAAATGAACTTTTTCATCATACGGGAACCTCCTTCGATCGTGGTGACTTCGCTAGTCTATCGGATAGTTGTGATAAAGACCGGTCATACCGAAGCCGGCGTTGGCTATTGTATTTGTATAGAAGTCAGTCCAATAACCGTTTTTGTGTTCTGCCCAGTTAAAGGCTTGCGGAGCAAGATTGCCGTTAGCGTCACGCAGAATTACGGCATATCCATCGCCAAATATCCCTGAGCTTCGGCTGAAATAACAGCAATTACCCTCAGAGTCTGTTTTGCCGCCGGGGAAAGTCTTGAAGGTGGTCATGCCAAGGTCATAGATCAGATGGCACAGCTCGCCGAACTTAGCGCTTCCCTCAGTTACGCTGTGACCGAAACGGGACGAGCCATGCTCAAAGTACATGTTGATTTTAGCTTCAAGAGCATACTCGTATGCGAAAGTGTCATGGTTGTAATCATCCGGATTGTCCCGTCCTGTCACTTCTGCATATCCCGCAGCCAAATCCGCTTTCGTTATCCCAAGTTTAGTTGCCATATATTCCAATGCAACAGTAACCTGTCCGTTTTCAAGCACCTTGGGGAGTCCAATGCTGCTGTTGATTGGCTGGCTGTAATACGTGGCTTGGTCATAAAGTTGTGTCAAAATGGTGTAAGCATCACTCGGAGCGTAGTTGGGTCTCGACTTTTCAGAGTGACCATCGGGGTAATTCACCGTATAGTCCGTTCTGCCCTCATTGTAACCATACAAACCTTCCATGTAGCGGTAGGAAGGATGGTAGCCCATCACTATACGTTTGACCGCCGTAACCAAATCGGGGTAGAATATTTCGCCGTCAGGGTCAATAGCGATATAGAATATCTTGTTGATGCTGTCATACAATTCGGTTGCGTTGATTCCGTTCGGCATATCGTGATATGTGTTGCCTGTATTGAACAGCTCGCCCCGGATGCACGCCATGATCGGCTCATAGTAGGGATGGCTCTCATCGAGCCCATACACAACGAGATCCCAGATGTCGATTTTGGCGCGCTCCACGACGTTCACCATGCGGGCGACTATCGTCGCGGCCTCGGCGCGGGTCAGAGTCTCGTCTCCGTGGAACCTGCCGAGGAACTTCTGCGCCTCCTTGCCGGCCACTATTCCGGCGCTCGCGAGGGAGTAGATGGCGTCGTGCGCGGGGTCGTCCTTTGCGACGTCGAAGAAATATTCGTAGTCGGTCGGGAGTTCGTTTACAACCGTGCGGTCGAAGAGCGCCTTGTCAAACAGCACCGCGGCGTCCGAGCGGGTGATGAAAGCGTTCGGGTTTGCCGGAACGGACGATATGAAGCCGTGATTCTTGGCGTAATCAACGTAAATGTCGTACCAGTTTGCGCCGGTCTGGTCGGCGGTGCCGTAGACGTGCTCGCCCGTCTGCTTCTGGTAGGTGCGGACAACGAACGTGACTGTCTGCGCCCAAGTGAGCTGCCCGTTCGGGTCGAAGCGATCCGCGCCCACGCCGAGGACTATGCCGAGCCCGCTGATGCTTGTCACCGCGTCGTGGTACCACGCGTCCTCCGCAACGTCCGCGTAGGAGGTGACGACCGTGGTTTCCGGCTCGGCGGACGGTTCAACGGACGGCTCAGTCTCATCCGGGAAGGGAACGATGGTTCCGTCCGGCAGAGTCTCACCAGGAGCGAAGCCGCTGCCGAGCGCGCCGCTCTTTACAGACGAATAGTTCCCCGGCGCGGTGGACGGTGCGACAGACGGTTCGGCGGACGGCTCTGTCTCGTCCGGGAAGGGGACGACGGTGCCGTCCGGCATCGTCTCGCCGGGGGCGAAGCCGCTTCCGAGTATGCCGCTCTGCACCATTGGGACGTTGGCCGCGGAAGCTGTCGCGGGCATTATGCCGGCGGCGAGAACAAGCGCGAGTGCGAGGGATATGAACCTGCAAATATTCTTCTTCTTCATAATAATTCTCCTTTTAGTAGTTGTTGTGGTTGTAGTGATGACCGTTCAGGTTATGTCGGTAAAGCGGAAGAACAGAAGCTGTCCGGTAGTGAGGGCGGGCTCCATATCAAAGAAGCTCACGCCGTCCGGGATGAGCACGGGGTCAAAGAATGCGACGATCATTCCGTCGTACCCGACAGGCACAAGGTAGTGGACGGATACATCGCAGTACCAGGTTTCGTCCGCTATTTCGTTCCTGTCAATGTTGTCGTAGTACAGGCACTCGTAATCTTCACCGTTGTAGTTGACGGTGGTGCTCCGCACGTTGTCGTTCTGCTGCTCCACCGTGAAGCCGATCCCGTCGTTTTCGTAGTAGTTACTGCCTACGCTCCAACTCGCCGATACGCCGTTATCCTTTGCGTAGCTGTCGCCGAACTCCATGTGGAAGGAGGCCACCCTCCACTCGTACCCTTCGCGGGCCTCGTGAGTTTCGTCGGAGAGGAATATCTGATAGTCCGTGACCGTCAGCTGGCCGTAGGTCTTGGTCTCGTTGTTGCTGTAAAATATGCGGCCATCGCCCTGCGCCGTCTTGTAGGTGTATGTCCCGCCGACGTGCATGAACTTCTTAAAGCCGTGCTCCTCAAACGAGGACATGAGCGGGTCGCCGAAGGTCTCGCCGCAGACGGAGCAGGTCTCGGGCTGTTGGTAGTTTGCCGGCGTGAGAGTGTGTCCGAGCGCCTCGCCCTCAGTCCTGCCGCACAGGGAGCAGGTGCGGGGCTCGGTGCAGGTGGCTTCGAGCCAGATATGCTCGAGCGGAACCCCTTCGGTCTCGCCGCAGACCGAGCAGACAGCCGGCGAATCGCAGGTGGCGGCGAGCCAGGTGTGGCCGAGGGGTTCGCCCTCCGTCTCGCCGCACTCGGAGCAGATCTTCGGCTCCGTGCAGGTGGCGTCCACCCAGACGTGCTCGTGACGGAAAACCTGCGTTCCGAGGGCGATGCCGCCGCCGGCAACTGCAACCGCCGTGACTGCGGCGGCTATCTTTGCGCCGAGCGTCTTGAAAAGCCCTCTCGCCGCGGTCTTTGCGGCCGTTCCTGCGGCGGCGGACGCCGCCGAGGAGGGCGCGCCCGCTCCGGATGCCGCCGAGGCTGCCGCTGTGGTCGCCGCCGAGGATGTCGCGCCCGCTCCGGATGCCGCCCCGGCCCCGGATGCCGCCCCGGCCCCGGATGCCGCCCCGGCCCCGGATGCCGCCCCGGCCCCGGATGCCGCTGAGGCGGCCGAGGCCGCCGCCGAACCTGCGGCCGCCGCGAGCCCCGCCTGTATGCCCTTCAATACGGCGGCGGACGGCGCCTGTACCGAGCTCGCCTCGAAGCCCTTGAAGAGCCAGCAGAGGAACGGGACCGGCGTGAGCGAGTAGAGCTTCGTGCCCTTCTTTTCAAGCTCACGCACCTTTGCCTCTATCTTGGCTTTCGCATAGCGCCAGCGGCTGCCCACCGTGTTCTCGGAGAGCCCGAGCGTCCGGGATATTTCCCGAAGCGTCATCCCCTCATAGGCGTACATACCGACTATCAGCCGCTGTTCGTCAGGGAGAGTGTCGAGTATCTCGTTTATCAGGCGGGCGGTCTCGGCGTCGTCCAGAACGGCCTCCGGAAGATTTTCCGTGCGCTCGTCCGCAAAGTCCAGCGTCATCTCGCCCTCGTCATTCTCAAGCTCGCTGAACAGCACCGGCTTCTTGCGCTTGAGATAGTTCTTTGCCGTGTTGGAGGCTATGCGCTTCATCCACGCCTCGAACTGCGCCGGGTCGTTCAGCTGATCGAGATGACGGAAGCCGCTGATATACGCGTCCTGAACTATGTCCAGAACCGCGTCCTCGTCCCGGACGAGCGCCTTTGCCGCATGGTATACGGCGTTGTACGTGTTCTCGTACAGCTTGGAGATCGCGAACTGGTTGCCGTTCTTTGCCGCCTCTATGAGCTCCGGGCCGATGGTCTGCATTGTTTTCATTTCTCCTTATCCTCATCTTTCCTTTGTGTTTGCTGTTCGCTACTCCGGAGAGCTTCCAGAATGTCGTGCAGCAGCTCCTGCGCTATATCCGGGTCCAACCGTAATCGGTCGATGGCACTGCGGTATAACAGAATGAATTTGGCATCCTCGCCCACCGTCTTTTCCTCCTCTCTGATATACAGACAACCGAGAGAGGAAAAATCGTCTAAAATTTTCAAAAAATTTTTCGGGTGCCCCGAATGTGCATCGGAGCGCCGAAGAAAACCGCAGTCGGTAAAAAATCACGGCTTATATTACCACAATTATATCGCTTAAAGAGGCAAATAGCAAATCGGGGCGACAAGAAAACAGGTACCGAAAAATTTATTTTGGTACCTTTACAAATCGCACGAAGCGATGTATAATTACTTTGGTACCGAAAGAAAAATTGATTCAGGAAAGGTGAAATATGAATAACTACGAGAACAAGAATTATCAGACCGAGCCCGACGGGTTCTGCCCCTGCTGTCCCCGGCACTGTCCTCTCGACGCCACAAGTTGTGAAAGGGGCGCGGCCTACGCCGCCATGTCCCCCGAGGAGCGCGCCGCCGCCCGCGAGGCCCACGCCCACGGAGAACACGGCGAGCGGGATGGTCACGCCCACGGCGAACACAGCGAGCGCGGCGGCCATAGCCACGGCGAGTGCGACGGCCACACCCACGGCGAACACGGAGAACGGGATGGTCGCAACCACGGCGAACGGGACGGGCACGACCACGGCGAGCGCGGCGAACGAGATGGCCACGACGGCCACGGTAATCATCACCATGAGGGAGACGAGCACCACCGCCGCGGCGAGGGTCATGACCACGGCCGCGAACCCCACGGGCACGGGCTGGACGGCCCCGATCATCGCGGCCCTCGCCCGGAGCTCCTTGACGACCCCGACTCCCTGAACGGCCTCATGCACCGGTGCGGCCACGCCCTGCGCCACCGCGCCGACCGTGACAGGGGACAGAGAACTGTCCTTGCTCTGCTCGCCGCGTGGGGGGAGACCGACCAGCGCACACTCCAGAACGCGCTCGCCATTCAGCCCGGCTCGGTAAGCGAACTGCTGTCTAAGCTGGAGGCCAAGGGCTATATCGTCAAGACCCGAAGCGAGCAGGACCGCCGCATGGCGACCGTGGCGCTCACAGAAGAGGGCAAGTCGGCGGCTCGGAGCCTCCCCGAGAAGAAGCAGGATCTGTACGCCGCCCTCACCCCCGAGGAACAGGAGACGCTGAAAAGCCTGCTGAAAAAGCTTCTGGAGAGCTGGGAATAATCGCGCTGTATTGCACCGATTTTCAATTTGACCGCCGCGACAAGGAAACAAGCGCCGAGTTGCGGCAAAACACCGCGCGGTGTAAGCGCGGAAGAGCGCCGCTCTTCCGCGGAGCCCCGTCGGCACGCAAAACAAGACCTCCGGCTAAGCCGGAGGTCTTGTTTTTCAATTTGGAAAACCGGCGGAAAGCCCGCCCGCTTGCCCGCGAAGCTAGTCAAAACAGCTCTTTCGAGTTCTCCGGCATCCGGAGAAACGCGGAGAGGACGAAGCCGAGGAGTGGGTATAGTCTGCGCCGGGCTAATTTTCGGCTTCTGCGAATTTCAGCCGGAGTTGAAGAACGCGCTGTTCCCCGGTGCCGTCCTCGTTCTCGGTGAACACGAGCGTCAGGCGATATTCGGCGCCGTATTCCCAATGCATCAGATTCAATGTCACCGGACGAACATGATGCTCGTATACTCGATCCGGGAAATTCACATAATTGTTTTCCAGTAAAGCGTATCCTACAACGGCTGTGTCGTCCGAAACGTATTCGCCGGAATCCGTGCGCCTCATAAGTCCGCTTCCCTCGCTTTGGAGATAGCCGTGGCCCATACGCCAGTTTGTTATCAGCAGGGTCGTTTGCGCTATGTTGCCCTCAAAATCCGGATAATGCGAGTCATCGTTGGTCCAATCCTGCATCCAGAAGGCTCCGACTCTCGGCTCACTTGAAAACAGACTGCGTCCCGGAACGTCGTATTCAAACGAGGCTTCATAGAGGCCATCGCCGCTCGAGCCTCCTACACGCATATCCTCGGAAGATACGGGGATATAATCCCGGAAATAGAAAGTTATCCTGTATCTGCCGGGTTCGTCTGTGTTCAACGGAAAATGAAACAATATCTTGTCGTCCGAAGAAAAAGCCCATTGAACATAGCGTACATAGGGGTTTGGATAAGTCATACCGTAACCGCCGTTTTCGCAGGCTTTCCAACTTCCGTTCTCGTATTTTTCGGTATAAAGGTATCTGCGTTCCAGGTCGTTGAGTTCCATGTCATAGTTCTTTTCTCCGTTTATATATACCGATGACCCAAACGTGTAACACCTGCTGTCTGCCGACCTTAACTCCATTGCTATGGCGACATTTTCACCGAGTGACGTGATTCGGCTATATATAACGTCAATGCGCTCCGCATCCTTGCCGGAGAGCTCGAACGGCTGCGACTCCGTGAAGGTGTATACCTTATCCTTTTTGTCCTCGACAATGAGCAGCACATCCCCGGGAAGCGGCCTCAGGAAGCAGAACGCAACCGCGCCCAGAATAGCTATGGCCAAAATAACGGCGACCGGACGTTTCATATTGTTATGACCTCCTTCCGATATATCGGTACATACGTTTATGATTAAGAGCAGCCGAGCCCATCGGACTCACTAACTCTCCGCTTATTCACAGCAATCTTAGAAATAATAACCAAATGCAAAGCATTAGTCACCCTATAATTGGTTATCTATGCACATAATATCATTAAACAACGATACTGTCAACAGAAAGACGTAAACGGATATCATATCGGAAGCAACGCTCCGCGCCTTGCACTTTGATTCGGTTTATGGTACAATCCCTCTTACAGAGGAGGGGACTGCCATGCCGAATTCGATAAGCGAAAGCCAGCTCCGCTACATGGAGTTCATCCATCGCGAGAACGACGACCGGCACCACACGAACACCGAGGACATGTACCAGTACGACCTGCTCCGTCTCGGGGACGACCGCGCCGTCGAGGAGAGCATAAAGATGTTCTCGAGCGACCTGCCCGGCCACCTCTCGGACGACGA
>CANPWY010000048.1 GCA_947585215.1 uncultured Clostridia bacterium | reverse complement strand
TGCTTCTGGTAGGTACGGACAACGAACGTGACTGTCTGAGCCCAAGTGAGCTGTCCGTTCGGGTCGAAGCGATTTTCACCAACACCGAGGACTATGCCAAGGTCGTTGATGCTTGTCACAGCGTCGTAGTACCAAGCATTGTCGGCAACGTCGATATAGGGATTGTACCGCGTGCCGCCCGTGGTCGAAGTGCTGCCTCCGGTAGTCGTAGTACCCGGGGTAGTAGTGCCACCTGTGCTTCCTGTACTACCGGTGTTGCCGGAGCTGCCTGTATTGCCCGTACTACCGGTGCTTCCGGTAGTGCTGCCTGTCGAGCCTGTCGAGCCGGTCGAGCCGGTCGAGCTGGTCGAGGTGTCCGGGTTGCCGGGGTTGCCCTCCGGAACAGGAGCGGGCTTATTTGCCTTTATATCGTAGGTATGAACTATCTTCGCTTCATAATAGGTGGTCCCTACCGGGTCGGCAGAGGGATGCCCGTTGTTCCAGACTATCGTTTTGTTGGTATCCTCAATCTCGGCGCACTTATAGCTTATGTCCAGACCGGACAGTATAGCGATGACTGCGCTCAAGTCTGAGTTTGAGACACCTGTGACAACAATCTTAAAATAATCGTTGTCCGCTCCGGTACGATGCAACACAGAATCATCAATAGGTGTGTTGTAATCGACCGATATGAGCGTACCGTTCTCATACCGGTAATACTCCTGAGTCCCATAGGGATACGTCTGTGCAGCCAGAGCCGTCACAGGCATTAGTCCTATGGTCATTATGATGGCGAGTGCGAATGCGATGAATTTGTTGACTTTCTTCATGTAAATACCTCTTTTCTTAGATTTTGATTGTTGTTGTATGTTACGGCACCGCCGCAAGTTTTCTTGCTGTAATAACAGTCTAGCACAAAATTTTGGGTCTGTCCAATAAAATTACTTATTCGCCCTCCCGCGCGGGAGCGGCGGCGGCGAAAAATACGCGGCGGGTCTGGACAGCGCGGCTCAAGTGTGATAAAATCAAACTGAGGCAAAAGCGGCATTTTGCGGCGCTGCCGCACGGAACGTCCGACGAAGGGGGAGAGCGCATGAGAAAGGTCGCGGCACGGCTCGCGGCATTGCTTGTCGCGGCGGCGGTCGCCGCGGCGATGCTTCCCGCGCTCGCCGTCGCGTCGGCTCCGCCGCTTGATTTCACGCCTAAGACCGAGACGCTGCTGCTCGTGGACATGGCCACGGGCGAGGCGGTATACAGCGCGGAGGCGGACAAGGTGCGGCCGATGGCGTCGCTGACAAAGATAATGACATACATAGTCACGGCGGAGCACGTGAGCGACCTCGCGGGTACGCAGGTGGAGATACTCGACGAGCCGCTCGACGACATACGGGGACGCGGAGCGTCTCTCGCGGGGGTGGAGGCATACGTGGGAAAGACGCTCTCGGTGCTCGACCTGCTGTACGGGCTGATGCTCCCGAGCGGGTGCGACGCGGCGGCGGAGCTCGCGTGGTACGTCTGCGGCGGGGACTTCGACGCCTTCGTGAAGCTGATGAACGACAAGGCGGCGGAGCTCGGCTGCAAGAATACGACCTTCGTGGACTCCCACGGGCTTTCGGACGGGAACACGACGACCGCGTGGGACATGTACAGGATAGCGTCCTACGCCCTCGGAGTGCAGCACTTCCGCGAGGTCGTGACCGCGACGAGGTACACCCTCCCCGGCGCATCCGCGCCGATGTACACCTCGGTCATGCTCCAGGACCGCGCCAACGGAGGACGGTACTACTACCCCTACGCGAGCGGGATAAAGACGGGATACATCAGCGCGGCGGGGCGGTGCCTCGTCTCGACCGCGACGAAGGGCGGCACAAGCTATATGTGCGTGGCGCTCGGCAGCGAGTACGACCCCTCGCAGAACAACGCCATGCTCGACTCGGTCGCGCTCTACAAGTGGGCATTTAGAAACTTCACCGAGAACGTAGATGTGGACATACGGCGGCGCTTTGTGTCGATACAGCTCGGGAGCAGTGAAGCCCTCGAATTCTCGGTGGGCGGCGCGGACGAGACGCTTTCGTGGTCCTCCTCCGACCCGTCGGTGGCGGAGGTGGACTCGCGCGGCGTCGTCACGGCGCACTCGCTCGGCGAGGTGGTCATCCGCGCCGAGAGCAGGACCGGCAACGTCGACGAATGCACGGTGTCCGCCGGGTACTACAACGGCATCTACGTCTCGGAGGACTATGGAGACTACACCTCCGGCGCGCGTGCGCCGGTCGACTGGGCGGCGGTGAAGGATGCGGGGCTGGATTTCGCTATAATCCGCGCCGAGACCGGCTCCGGCGAGCGGGACGGCGACTTCGAGGCAAACGTCTCCGGCGCGGAGGCGAACGGTGTTCCCTACGGGCTGTACCTCGTCTCCGGCGCAAAGACGGCGGAGGAGGCCTCGGCGGACGCGCGGCGCTTCGCGGAGGAGCTGCGGGACGCGGGGCACGTCCCCGACCTGCCGGTGTTCTACGACATGACCGGCGCGGGAGAAAACGGCACGGCGCTCGCGCTCGCGTTTTCCTCGGCGCTTGCGCAGTACGGGCTCGCGGGCGCGGTCTACGCGCCGAGGGAGAGCTTCGCCGCGTTCGACCTCGCGGCGCTCGGGACGGCGGGTGTGCCGCTGTGGTGCAGATACATTGCAAACGTGAACGGCTTTGACGGCACGATGAAGCTGCCCGGCGGCGTGACGCCGGACGTCTGGCAGCACAGGACGAACCTTTACTTCCCGGAGGCGGCGCAAAACCTGCGCGGCAATGCCTCCGCAAACCTTATTTATATGCTGAGCGCCCGCGCCGAGGACATGACGCCGCCGGAGACGGCGGCGGTGCAGACGGACGGCGAGGAGGAGGTCGTCCTCAGCTGGCGGGCGCCGGGCTATGACCTGGACGGATACGCGGTCTACCGCCGCGATAATGGCGGCGAGCCCGAGCTTATCGCGACGCTCGGCGGTACCGCGAGCGTATATACCGACACCTCGGTCGAGTACGGACACACCTACGTCTACACCGTGGCGGCGAGGGTCGGGGGAGACATATTCGACGAGGATTACAGGGCGGAGGTCGGAGGCGACAGCCGCGAGATCGCGGTGACGCCGCCGGAGCTCCCGTCGGCATCTCCCGAGGATGCGCCTCCGACGGCGCAGGACGGCACGTCGGAGGAACCGAAGCAGGATACCGAAGCCGAGGGCAAGCCCGAGGCGGGAATATATGTCGCGGCCGTGTTCGGCGCGGCGGCGCTCGTTGCCGCAGTCGGCTCGGTGAAGGGAGGGAAGAATCAAAAGGGAAAGCGTTCAAAGTGACAGGAAATGCTGTTTGTACCGTAAAATGCTCGATATCCGGAAAGGAGTGTATTTATGGAAAAACTGAAGAAGCTGTTTTCGACACCCGAGAGGAAAATAATCACCGTCGTCTGCATCGTGCTCATCCTCGCGATAGCGGGCGCGGGAACGGTCATGGCGGTGCGCGCGAACGCACAGCACAACGCAATAGGCGTTGAAAGCGCGATGAACTTCGCGTTCGCGGACGCCGGGGTGGATCCCGCCTCCGCGCGCGTGGAGCACACCGAGTTTGAGTTTGAAAACGGGCGGTTCGTCTATGAGATAGAGTTCACCGCCGACGGCGCGGAGTACGACTATCTCGTAAGCGCGGCGGACGGCGCGATAGTGAAGAAGGAGGTCGAGCGCGTCAGAAACGGCGCGGCGGGCGAGCCCGTCCCGGCGACCGTTACGCTTGAAGCCGCGAAGAGCGCGGCGCTTGCGGACGCGGGGCTCGCGGAGTCAGACGTCACGTTCACCAAGACCCGCCTCGACACGGAGGACGGCTTTGCGGTCTACGACATAGACTTCTACACGGCGGACTCCGAGTACGAGTATGAGATAGACGCACTCACCGGTGCTGTCATAAGCAAGAGCAAGGAGATCTGGGGCGGCGGCAGACCCGTCGCACAGCCGTCCGCCGCGCCGACACCTGCGCCGACGGCGGCTCCGTCCGAGACACCGACAGCCGCTCCGTCCGAGGCGCCGAGCGCCGTTCCGACTGCGGCTCCGACTTCCGACGGCTATATCGGCACGGACGCCGCGAAGGACGCGGCGCTCGCGGACGCTGGGCTTTCCGCGTCGGACGTCACGTTCACCAAGGAGAAGTTCGATTGGGACGACGGGCGCGCGGTGTATGAAGTGGAGTTCTACGTCACCGACGCGGAGTATGAGTACGAGATAGACGCACTCACCGGCGCTGTCGTAAGCCGCAGCAAGGAGATCTGGGGCGGCGGCAGGCCGGTCGCACAGCCGACAGCCACGCCGACACCTGCGCCGACGGCAGCTCCGTCCGTCGAACCGTCCGCCGTCCCGACTGCAACGCCGACAGCCGACGGCTATATCGGCGCGGACGCCGCGAAGGATGCGGCGCTCGCGGATGCGGGGCTTTCCGCGTCGGACGTCACGTTCGTCAAGCAGGAGTTTGACCGCGACGACGGGCGCGCGGTGTATGAGATAGAGTTTTACGGCACGGACGCGGAGTATGAGTACGAGATAGACGCACTCACCGGCGCTGTCGTAAGCCGCAGCAAGGAGATCTGGGGCGGCGGCAAACCCGTCGCACAGACGACAGCCACGCCTGCGCCGACGGCGGCTCCGTCCGAGGCGCCGAGCGCCGTCCCGGCCGCGACGCCGACCTCTGACAGCTACATCGGCGCAGACGCCGCGAAGGACGCGGCGCTCGCGGATGCGGGGCTTTCCGCGTCGGACGTCACCTTTGTTAAGCAGGAGTTTGACCGCGACGACGGCCGCGCGGTGTACGAGGTGGAGTTTTACAGCGGCGGCGTCGAGTACGAGTACAAGATAGATGCCGCGACCGGCGCGGTGCTCGAGCGCGACGTCGATCACGACCACCACTGAGCGTCGGGAGAAAAAGGATAGAGAAGGGACAGGCCGCCCTCGGGCGGCCTGTCCCTTATTACTGTGTTCGTTCGTCTGCTGCAGTACGTTTTTCACTGCCCGAAAGGGCGAAGCAAAACCGGCAAGCGCATTTTTTGCGCTTGCCGGTTTTTTGGCGGAGGTGGAGAGATTCGAACTCTCGAAGAGCTTTTGACCCTTACACGATTTCCAATCGTGCGCCCTCGACCAAGCTAGGCGACACCTCCGCATCGAGCCCAACTATAATAACACAAAGCGGGTGGGTTGTCAAGAGTCAGATTTCCCCCGGAGTGTCCCGTCCGGTCAAAGCAGAACAGCCGTCCGGCGCTTGTCCTTTCGGCGCTCGCCGTGCCGGCGTATTCACGAGGGCGAAGCGCACATTTTTCTTTCGACGCAAGATTGCGATTTTGCTTCCGACGTGGTATGATTGACGTAACGCGTACCCGCGCCGCTCATCTCCCCGCGGGACGTTTCTATGCTTTTTCGGTGCGCCCTGCGCGCGTTTCACATTCTGCATGCGAAAGGAGCCTTTTATGAAGACTCTGTATGTGTCGGACCTTGACGGCACTCTGCTCGACCGCGAGGGCATGCTCGGGCCGTACACGCTCAAGACGCTGAACGCCCTCATCTCCGACGGCGTGAACTTCACCTACGCGACGGCGCGGAGCTACGCCTCCGCCGCGAGAGTGACGCAGGGGCTTCGGCTCACCCTGCCCGCCGTCGCTTACGGCGGCGCGCTGATAGTCCGGCCGGACACCGGCAGAGCCGTCTCCTGGACGACCATTCCGCAGGAGGGGGCGGACGACCTCGTCCGCGCGTTCCGCGAGCTTGACCTCAGCCCCCTCGTCTACTCGCTCATCAGCGGGACCGACCGCGTCTCTTGGCTCACGACGCGGGTAAACGACGGGATACGGAACTACCTCAACTCGCGGCGCGGCGACGCACGCCTTCGTCCCGTGACCGACGCGTCCCGCCTGTATGATGGCATTCCCTTCTACTTCACCTGCATCGGGGAGAGGGAGGAGCTGTTGCCACTCTTCGAGCGCTTCTCCGGAGACCCCCGCTTCAACGTCAGCCTGCACAGGGAGCTGTACCGCGAGGAGTATTGGTGCGAGATAACGTCCTCCGCCGCCACCAAGGCCAGCGCCGTCGCGCGGATAAAGAGCATCTGCGGCTTTGACCGCGTCGTCTCCTTCGGCGACACGGAGAGCGACCTTGATATGCTCCTCGCGTCCGACGAGAGCTATGCCGTGGCGGACGCCGTTCCAGTGCTGAAGGAAGCGGCGACGGCGGTCATCGGCTCGAACTCTGCGGATGGCGTCGCCATCTGGCTTTCGGAGCACGCGCAGAGGTGCGAGCCGGAGGACGAGCCCGACGGCGACGCGGCGGCGGAGTTAGCGCTTCCGGCGCTCAGTCTCCTGCCCGCCGGGGAGCGCGCGAAGGCGTGCTGTTTTACCGGCCACCGGAGCATGACGCCGGAGGAGCGCCGCGAGCTCACTCCCCGGCTGGGGATGCTCGTCCTTGATTTGTACCGCGAGGGGTACCGCCGCTTCTACGTCGGCGGCGCTTACGGCTTCGACCTCCTTGCGGGGCTCGCGGTCGTCGCCGCGATACGGAACGGATGCAGGGATATCGAGCTCGTGCTCGCCTGTCCGTTCCCCGGCCACGACTCGCGCTGGCAGGCTCGCGACCGCGAGCTCCTGCGGCGCATACGCGCCTACGCCTCGGAGGAGGTGTGCGTCTCGCCGGTGTACTTCCCCGGCGCATACGCGGCGCGCAACCGCTATATGATCGAGCGGACGTCCGCCTGTGTCGCCTACTACCTGCCCGGGCGCGAGCAGAGCGGCACCGGCCAGACCGTCCGCCTCGCGGAGCAAGCGGGGCATAAGGTATACATTTTATAAGTTTGTCAAAAAAGTTCTTACGAACTTTTTTGACAAACTTTCGCGGGAAATCGCGGGGACAGACTTTGTCTGCCCACTTACCAATTTCCCGCGAAGCCGCCGGACAGAGCAGAGCTCTGCCGGCGGCAGGCGCTCCGCTACGCAATTCCCACGCGGTCAGAGACCGCGTGGGAGCCCTTCCGATTGAAATGCTCGGGGCAAATGAATTGCCCCTGCGCGAAGTTGCCTGCGGCAACATCAACCGCTGCGAACCGCGAGGGCGCGAACCAATTCCTCATCCGACATTTTACAGCCCTCGCTCGCAATATTCGCTTCGCGAATATTGCACAACATTGAGCTAATTAGAATGCGGAGCCGCCTTCGGCGAAAAATCAACGCACGCTCCGTGCAGTACAATGTTGGGACGTCGGCGCGGAGCGCCGACGTCTGATGCGCCCTGTAGACAGCCAATTGCGGTATAGGTTTTGAGGGCGCATTGTACACGCCGCCGCCGAAAATGATTCGACTTTATTTCGCGCCTGTCGGCGCGAAACTCTGCGAGGCTTCGCGCTGGAGGTTCATATCAATGTCTGGCTTTGCCGCTCGCGGCAAAGCTCACGAGGGCTGAATATGTACCGATGAAGAATTGGCGGACACCCTCGTGTTCCGCACGAGCATTTCAATTAAGGGGGTCCCCAAACGGCGCGAAACGCCGTTCCGCCCATAACGTGCTCAATGTCGGGCAATATTCGCGGAGCGAATATTGCGGGCGAGGGCTGTAAAAAGTCGGATAAAGAATGGGTTCGAGCCCTCGCTGTTCGCAACGGTGAAGTTAGTGGCGCAGCCGCTAACTTCGCGCAGGGGCGATTCATTCGCCCCGAGCATTTTAATCGGAAGGGGCCCCAAACGGTGCGAAGCACCGCTTGGGGATATATTGTACTGCGCGGCGAAATGTGGTAACATATAAACTGCAAAAAGGAAGGGGTGTCTGCCATGAGAGAGCTTGACAGTCGGCTGATAGCCGAGGCGGTCGCGGATATGTGCATCCGTGCGAACACCGTCCTGCCGGACGACGTGCGGGCGGCGCTCGACCTCGCCCGCCGGGACGAGGACGGCGAGGCGGCGCGCGGCATACTCGACACGATCATTGAAAACTACCGCGCCGCCGGTCCCGTGCCCATCTGCCAGGACACCGGGCTCGCGTGCGTCTTTGTCGAGGTGGGGCAGGACGTTCACATCTCCGGCAGTCTTATGGACGCGGTGAACGCCGGCGTCGCGAAGGGCTACACCGACGGATACCTCAGAAAGTCGGTCGTGCGCGACCCGCTCGACCGCGTGAACACCGGCGACAACACCCCCGCGCTTCTCTACACAGAGCTCGTCCCGGGCGACCGCGTGAAGATAACCGTCGCGCCGAAGGGCGCGGGAAGCGAGAACATGAGCCGAATAGCCATGCTCAAGCCCTCCGACGGTATCGGCGGCGTCCGCGACTTCGTGCTCGAGACGGTGCGCCTCGCGGGGCCGAACCCCTGCCCGCCGATAGTCGTCGGCGTCGGGATAGGCGGGAACTTCGATAAGGCGGCTCTGCTCGCAAAGAAGGCTCTGCTCCGCCCCGTCGGCTCGCACAATCCGGCGGAGATGTACTCCAAGCTTGAAAGCGAGCTTCTCATGCTCATAAACTCGACCGGCATAGGGCCGCAGGGTCTCGGCGGGCGAACGACGGCGCTCGGCGTCAACATCGAGACGATGCCGACGCACATCGCGAGTCTCCCCTGCGCCGTGAACATCAACTGCCACGTCTCGAGACACGTCACGGAGGTGCTGTGATGACTTACAAGCTTACCGCTCCGCTCACGAGAGACGCCGCCGCGCGTCTCCGCGCGGGGGACAGCGTTCTTATAAGCGGCGTCATCTTTTCCGCGCGGGACGCCGCGCACAAGCGGTTCTGCGAGCTTCTTGACGATGGAAAGCCGCTCCCTCTGCCGATTGAGGGCTCGGTGATATACTACATGGGCCCGTCGCCCGCGCTTCCCGGTACGCCGATAGGCGCGGCGGGACCGACGACGAGCTACCGGATGGACGCCTACGCTCCGCGCCTCCTCGCGCTCGGGAACCTCGGCATGATAGGCAAGGGGCGTCGCTCGCGCGAGGTCGTGGAAGCGATGAAGGCGGCGGGCGCGGTGTACTTCGGCGCGACGGGCGGCGCGGGCGCTCTGCTCTCGCGGTGCATCACCTCCGCAGAGGTCGCCGCGTGGCCGGATCTTGGCGCGGAGGCGCTCATGCGCCTCGAGGTGAAGGACTTCCCCGCCGTCGTCGTCATAGATTCGCTCGGGAACGATTTGTATGACATCGGCCCGCGGCAGTATCGCGAGAGGCACGGGCAAGAGTGAGGCGGCGGGATTTCTGCCTCCGGCCGCGGAAACAGCGGTCAAATCCCAGTTTGATGCACAAAAACGTCCGGACGAATTACCGTCCGGACGTTTTTCCGTGTTCAGTCCAAGCGCTCAGCCGACGAAGGGCACCACGCCTTCGACCGCTTTTGCCGCGTCGATGCGCGCGTCGCCGTTGTCCACGTCGATAAGGACGTACCGGTCGTTGCCCATGCCCATCTCCTTCATGTAGGAGAGCTGGCGGTAGCCGTGGCGGGACTCGATGCGCTCGATGAGGTCGTGGCGGTGCTCCTCGCTCATGGCGGCTATCATGTCGACGCTCGCCTGATCCGCCGCGAGGATGTCCACACTGGCAAGTATCCCCACGTTGGGCGTCGTGACGGGTTCCGCGTCAACGCCCTCGCAGTCGCAGGAGACGGACATATTCCGCATCACGTTGACATATACCACGTTCTGACCGAAGTGATCTATTGTGGCTTTAGTGGATTCGGTGATCTTTTCCATCAGTTCCTCCTCCACTACGCCCCAGTCGTCTCCGTTCTTGGCGTGGATCATGCCCTTTCCGACCCGGCCGTCCGCACAGCCGATTCCGATGTTCTTGTTCGAGCCGCCGAAGCCGCCCATGGTGTGACCCTTGAAGTGGGTGAGTGTTACCATGGAGTCATAGTCGGGCAGTGATTTTCCCACGGACATTTCCGTAAACCACTTGCCGCCCTTCACGGGGAGCATCACGGTTCCGTGCTCGTCGGTGATGTCCACGGTGGTGAACTTCGTCCAGCCGTTCACCTCCAGCGTCTTGCGGTGCTGTTCGGTGGTGTAGCGGTCGCCCTCGTAGAAGGTGTTGGTCTCAATGATGGTCGCGTCCGGAAGCTCCTTCTCCATGAAGACTCTGACCCATTCCGGCGGGATAATGTTCGGGCCGTGCGGCTCGCCGGTGTGGAGCTTTATGGCGACCTTGCCGCCGATGTGCTCCTTCACCTGGTCATACACCTTTATCAGCCCCTCCGGGGAAAGGTCTCTTGTAAAGTACACGATACTCTCATTCCCGGTGCGCTCCGCATAGGGGACGTAGCGGCTGCCGTTCTTTTTCGTATCCTTTTCCATGATTTGCGCCTCTTTTCAATCGGTATGATTTGCGGTACGTTCGAAGTTTACCACGATTGCAGTTTCGGATATAGCATGTTCGTTGTATTTTTGGCGGAATCGTTTGCGGAAATTACGGCAGTTCCGGCTCTACGTCATACTCCCCGTCGATGAGCAGAACCTCCTGGCCGCTCGCCATGCACCGTTCCAAAATCTGTTTGTTCTCCGCTGTCAGACGTTCTGCGGTGCAGTCGTCCTCGCCGCGCTGCTCGATAACGTTTGCGTATTTTTGTATGCTGTCAAAGCGGTTTCGGATATACCGCTCGGTCATCACAAGGAAGATCGCTCTGATCTCCGGTAGATACCGCGCGTCGAAGTCCTTCCGCCAATCGCAGGGAATGTAACAGCCCTCCACCGTAAGATTTTGCCCGTTCTCCACGGCGGTCTTTATCATCTCGCGGACAATAGGCCACAGGTACGCCATCAGTTCGTCATCGTCCGACTCGGGCGTGAGATGCGTGTTCCCCGAACGGATAAGCCCCATCTTCAGATGGTCCATTGACAGATAGGGATATTTGTACTTCTCGAGAAGGCTCTGCGCCAGCCTGGTTTTCCCCGTATGGGACGCTCCCGCTATCAGAATGATCATATCCCGCCTCCTTCATTGTGTTGCCGTTAGGCATTTTAATATCTGTATCGCCCTATGCCGGCACCCTCGGAATAAATGCGCTCGGATAGGAGTTGCACAAATCCGGGCAATATTCGTTCCGCGGATATTGCAAGCGAGGGCGATAAAATGTAGGATGAGGAATGGGTGCGCGCCCTCGCGTTTCCGCGCCTGTTCGCGCGGTTAAAGTTGTTTGCCAAAGGCAAACAACTTTGCGGAGCCCCGATTCATTCGGGGCGAGCATTTTAATCGGAAGGGGTCCCCAAACGGTTCCGTTGGAACCGTTTGGGGCAGCTCCGCGCCGCCTTCGGCGGCGCGGAGCCCAACAAAAAAGGCAGCCTGCGGCTGTCTTTTTTGTTGGAGCGGGCGAAGGGAGTCGAACCCTCCTCTAAAGCTTGGGAAGCTCTCGTTCTACCGATGAACTACGCCCGC
>CANPWY010000047.1 GCA_947585215.1 uncultured Clostridia bacterium | reverse complement strand
CACCCGGTGGAGTATAGTCACCAGCATGGCGCGGTTCATGGGAGCGTCCGGGTCAAAACGTCCGTCCCCGACGCCGCCCATAATGTTGTTTTCATAGCACCAAAGGACGTCTCCGGCATACCATGCGCCGTCCGGCACATCGGAGTAGGGATTTTCCCCTGCGGCCTCCGCCTGCCCAAAGTTCAGCGCCGTGAGGCAGAGGTCAAAGACAAGCACCAGCGCCAGAACGGCGCATCCATACTTCAACAGCTTTTTCATAAGTCGTGCCTCCAAAATAATAGTAGCTAACAATAACATAATAAACCAACCGGAGCCTCAAGAGAAGTCCCGATTGGTTTATGAGTTATAACCTGTAGTAAGCAGTCCCGGCTTTTCGACGCGCTCAGTCGCAACGGTGCGTCAGCTATATGCACTCCCGGAGGACGGTAAGCAGCTCGTCCCTTGTGAATTTCTTGCAGCAGCCGCCGGTGAGGACGGTGCTGTCTGCGACTGCCTTGTAGTCTGTATCGGCCGGGATGCCCATTTCGGTAAACGTCGCCGGCAGGCCGACTTCTTTGACAAACGACGTGAGAGCGTCTACAAAGGCTTCGGCAAGTTCCGCCTCCGTCTTGCCGGCGGGGTCTATGCCCCAGACATTTACGGCGAGGCGGGCAAACTGCGGCGCGGCCTCCGGGAGCATGTGCCGGTAGAGGACGGGCTGGATCACCGCGAGCCCCTGCCCGTGATTGCAGTCGGTGTAAGCTCCGAGCTGATGCTCCAGCATGTGCGCCTGAAAATCCGTGACCTTGCCGATTTTAAGCATCCCGTTTTCACCCATGGCCGCCGCCCACACGAGCTCGCTCCGCGCCTTGATGTCTTGCGGGTTTTTCAGCGTTGCCCGGAGATTGCGGATGATATTGCGCTGACAGGCTTCGTTTATCTCGTCGGAGAGATTCGTTTCCCGCGGCGCGCCCATGTAGGTCTCCATGCAGTGGGAGAGCGCGTCAAAGGAGCCGGAGATGACCTGCCCCATCGGCATTGTCATGGTATACGCCGGGTCGAGAACGGCAAAGTCATAAAACGCGCCCCACAGCGGGCCCTTGACCTTCTTCTCCTCGTTCGTGATGACCGCGCCGTTGTTCATCTCCGCACCGGTGCCGAAGGCCGTTACCACCGCGCCCATCGGGATAAGCTCCGTGGGGCCGCCGTGCTGCACGGTTTCCAGTTCCCATAAATCTGCGTCGGTTTTTGCCTGCGCAGAAACGACCTTGCAGCAGTCGATGACGCTGCCGCCGCCCACGGCCAAAATGAAGTCGATCTCATTCTCGCGGGCAAGTCGCGCCCCCTCCTGCACCTTGGCGTAGGTGGGGTTGGACATGATGCCGGAAAACTCCGTGACATTCTTCCCGGCGGCGGTGAGAAGCCCCATCAGCTCGTCGTAGACGCCGGTTCTTTTGACCGAGCCGCCTCCGTAGGCCAGCATTACGTTTTTGCCGACCTTTGAAAGCTCTGCGGGCAGATTCTTTTCCGCCGCATTTTCCCCGAAATAGACCGTCACGGGGTAACGGTATGTAAATGAGTTCATACGAGCCTCCTTTTCGTCCTTATGTGAATATTATAAGAAAATCGAGACTTCCGAAGAAGTCTCGATTGGTTGATTGGTTCTAACTTCAGGTTATTACCGGGCATTTTCTCCCGGAGCGGACAGCACCGTCTCCAGCGCGGAAAGGAAGCGGCGAACTACCTCCGTCGGCTGCGGCGAATACAGGATGCCCACGGGCATGAAGTGGTCCCACTCGACCGGAATAACGCGCATCAGCGGATGCACCATGCTCCAGCTACCGATGGACACCAGCACGTCCTTGTTTTCCTCGCACCGGTTGAAGACGCCCACGTCGTACAAGTCAAAATTCACGAGGTTTATCTGCGGATGGTTTGCCGTGAGATCGTCCCGCAGGTCGTCCATATGGCGGCACCACCCGCGATGAATGATCATCAGGTCGCGCCCGTGCAGGTCCTCGACCGTCAGCTTTTCTTTTGACGCGAGAGGGTGATAGATGGACACCGCACAGCAGAGCGGCTCGTTTTCGATGACAAGCCCCCGGCAGTTCCGCTGACGCATCAGAAGCTCGTCCACGAAGCCGGTGACGACGTCGATATTCTGCCCCAGATTTTTCAGAATTTCCCGCGCGTTGTCCGAGTTGTTTTCAAAGGGGACCAGCTTGAAGCTCACGTCCGAGCAGTACTCGTGTATCTTCGGCCACAAATCCATCAGCATTTGCGCGGGCATGATGGGGGAAGTGCCGATGCGAATGACCTGCTCCTGCTGAAGCTCCGCATTTTTCGCACGCTCTATAGCTTCCCGGCAGTAGTCCGTTATGTACTTTGCGTCCTTGTACAGCGACTCTCCGGCTTTTGTCAGGGTCAGCCCGCGATGCGTCCGCTCAAAGAGACGCACGCCGAGGTCGTTTTCCAACAGGTTTATCTGCTTTATCAGCGCGGTGGAGGTGATATACAAATCCTCGGCGGCCTTGTTGAAGCTGCCCGCCTCCGCAACACGGATAAAGGACGCAAAATTGATGCCGTTTATGTTCATGAGCAGCCTCCACCTCTTTTTCTGCTTGACGGTACGCCGAAAATGCTAGATTCGACTTTCTGCTTGACGGCACCCGAAAACACGGTGCCGAGCCGGGGACTTCCGTTTCCGACACTCCCCGGACAGCCTGCGCAGCCGTAAGCCGACGGATTTGCGCAGAACACAGCATTCTTCGCCGCCTCGAAGCGCCGGATTTGTGGCGCATACTGCGTTCTTTGATACAGTCCTGAATTTATTATACTTCACCGGCACAAATAATGCAAGCGCATCAAATTAAAAGGCTTGCGGATGCCGACTGCTGCTACCAGAAGGTGAAGGTTTGATGTCCCGTGGGACGCATTATGCTGATGTGGCAAAAAATGGCAGACATGAAAGTGCCTACCATCTTGGTGTTATAATGAAAGCGAGGTGAAGTATATGACAGAAATTTATATGTTTTATGTGGGACCGCTCAAGCATAAATCAGCTTGTTCAATATCACCTCCTCCGCGGCGTTGCGGATGTTGTTCATAGCGCCCACCCAAGCCATTTGATTTTCGGCCTTCAGCTGCTCTGTGACACCCTGCTCCGCCGCCATCTGCCGGGTCAGCCGCTCGAACATTTCCGCCGCCTCCCGGTCGATCTCCGCAAAGTGGGCGTTGAGCTTGCACGAAAGAAGCATCCCTGTGTATATCCCGTTGCGGCGCTGCCGCAGGAACTTACGTCTTCTCATGCCCCAGATACCCGTTGAAATGTTCTCCGGGGCAGCAAGGTCTGGGATAAGGTAGTCGCCCTCTTGGTGATACGTCAAGTTTGCGTTCATTTTTGACCTCCTGCCTGTGATGGCCATATTGTAGCAGTCACCGCTTCAAAAGACGAATGTGCGAAAAGGAAAACGCTCAGGAAAGCATTTCTGCCTTTCTGAGCGTTTTTTGCCTTTACAATGCCGGGATTTGGTTTGTAGGAATTACTTCCTTATCGGGGTTGCGCTTTAAGCCCGCTCCCGCGATTTTCCGCGACGTTTTATACGTGCCAAATCTTATTTGCGTACTCCGCTATCGAGCGGTCGGCGGCGAAGTGGCCGCTCTTCGCTATGTTTATAAGCGACATGCGGTTCCAACGCTCGGGGTCGCGGTAGGCCTGCTCCGCGAGCTGGTGCGCCGCGGTGTAGCTCGGAAGGTCCGCAAAGAGGCGGTAGGTGTCGTCGTTCAAAAGCGAGTGAACGATGTCCGCATACCCCTCTCCCGCGACGAAGCCGCTCCGCATGAAGTCAACCACGCGCTTGAGCATCGCGTTCGACTCGTACATCGCGATGGGATGGTAGCCGCCCGCGGCGAGCTGTGCCGCCTCGTCCGCACTCATGCCGAAGATGAACATGTTCTCGCGGCCGGCGAGCTCGCACATCTCGACGTTTGCGCCGTCCATGGTGCCTATCGTGAGCGCGCCGTTCATCATGAACTTCATGTTGCCAGTGCCGCTCGCTTCCTTGCCGGCAAGGGAGATCTGCTCGGAGAGCTCGCTTGCGGGCATAAGGCGCTCCGCGAGGGAGACATTGTAATTCTCGAGGAACGCCACGCGGATATAGCGGCTCGCGTCCGGGTCGGAGTTTATCATCTGCGCGACGTCGTTTATCATCTTGATTATGCGCTTTGCGACGTAGTAGCCGCTCGCCGCCTTCGCGCCGAAGATGAAGGTGCGCGGCTGAAGGTCGCCGGCGTTGCCGTCCTTTATCTTCAGGTAGAGGTAGAGGATGTGCATGACGTTCATGAGCTGACGCTTGTACTCGTGCAGACGCTTCGCCTGCACGTCAAACATCGAGTCCGGGTCGACCGTGACACCGCAGTTGCGCTTGATGATATCCGCCATCTGCACCTTGTTCGCGTGCTTTATCTCGGCGAGGCGACGAAGCACCTGCTTGTCGTCCGTATACTTCAGGAGGCCGCTGAAGAGCGAGGCGTCGGTCTTCCAGTTCTCGCCTATAAGCTCGTCGATGAGCGAGGCGAGGCGCGGGTTTGCCTGACCGAGCCAGCGGCGGTGGTCTATGCCGTTCGTGACATTCTCTATCTTTCCGGGGAACATCCTGTTCGCGTCGGCAAAGACGTTGTTTTTCAGTATGTCGGTGTGCAGAGCCGAGACGCCGTTTATCTTGTGGCAGCCGGCTATGCAGAGGTTTGCCATGCGCACCTGTCCGCCGTAGAGTATCGAGAGCGCGCTCTTCTTTGCGGGGTCGCCGCCGAAGCGCGCCTCTATATCGAGGTCGAAGCGGCGGTGTATCTCGGCGATTATGTCGTATATGCGCGGAATGAGCATCTGCATGATGTTCTGCGGCCAGCACTCGAGCGCCTCCGGCAGGACGGTGTGGTTCGTGTAGCACACGGACTGCGAGACGATGCTCCACGCGCGGTCCCAGTCGTAGCCGTGCTCATCGAGGAAGATGCGCATGAGCTCGGGTATGGCGAGCGTCGGATGCGTGTCGTTTATCTGGAGGACGTGCTTCTGGTGGAAGTTGGAGAGCGTGCCGTACTGCTCGAGGTGCTTCTTCACTATGTCCTGCACGGTGGCGGAGACGAAGAAGTACTGCTGGCGGAGACGAAGCATCTTGCCCTCGAAGTGATCGTCCGACGGGTAGAGGCACTTCGTCAGCACCTCCGCCATGGCGCGCTTCTGCACGGCCTGGAGATACTGTCCCTGCGTGAACAGGCCCATGTCCATGTCGTCCTCGACGCGCGCGCTCCACAGGCGGAGACGGTTGACGGTGTCGGTCGCGTAGCCGCTTATCAGCATATCGGAGGGGCTTGCGATTATCTCGCTTGCGTCGTGATACACCGGCGTCATCTTATCGCCCGACCACTTGTACTCGACCGTGCCGCCGAAGCGGACGGTGTAGCTGTCGGCATAGTTGCGGATAAGCCACACGTCGTCAACGTCGAGCCACTTGTCCGGCAGCTCCTCCTGCTCGTTATTTATAAACTTTTGGCGGAAGAGACCGTATTCGTACAGGAGCGAGTAGCCGGTCGCGGGCAGACCGCGGGTCGTCATCGCTTCGAGGTAGCAGGCGGCGAGACGGCCGAGGCCGCCGTTGCCGAGAGCCGCGTCGGTCTCTATCTCGAAGAACTCCGCCGGATTGAAGCCGAGGTCGCGCAGCGCGTCCTCGATTATGTCGAGCATGCCGAGGTTGTAGGCGTTCTTCTCAAGCGAGCGGCCGAGCAGGAACTCGAGCGACAGGTAGTGGACCTGCTTCGCCTCGGTCTTTTCGGTGCGGTTGTCAGCATCGACGAGCCGTGCGGCCATTATATCGCGCATGACGAGCGCACAGGCCTTGAACACCTGTATCGGCGCCGCCTCGCGCGGCTCACATCCGAAGTTCAGGCGCAATTTTTCTTTGAGCGCCTCAGTAACTTCACTGCGTACTATTTCGTTGGTTGCCATTATGTTCTTCCCCTCTCTTTTCGGAGCGCAAGCCGCTCCGGGCAAAGTCACAAGCCTCTATATTATACAGGATTTTTCAAAAATGTACACACCCTTTCCCGCAAAAAAACAGAAAATTTTTGCGGAAGGCGTGTTGAAAGCCCTCCTAATGCAAACAATGTAATATTTGGCACATATCGGTCGCCCACGCGCGCGAAAAATCTTGCCCCGCAAATTGAACTCGCCCCCTAAATGTGTTATAATGATGTATCCATTCCATAAAGGCTTTTTGAGGTGAAACCCTTGCAGGACATATCAAAGATAAGGAACTTTTCGATAGTGGCACACATCGACCACGGCAAGAGCACACTCGCCGACCGTCTGCTCGAGATGTGCGGAGCCGTCGCGGAGCGCGACATGGAGGATCAACTCCTCGACAACATGGAGCTCGAGCGCGAGCGCGGCATCACGATAAAGGCGCGCGCCGTCCGCCTCTCCTACACCGCGTCGGACGGAGAGACCTACGCCCTCAATCTCATCGACACGCCCGGCCACGTCGACTTCAACTACGAGGTGAGCCGGTCGCTCGTCGCGTGCGAGGGTGCGCTGCTCGTCGTGGACGCGACGCAGGGCATCGAGGCGCAGACGCTCGCGAACACCTACCTCGCCATAGACGCGGGGCTCGAGGTGCTGCCCGTCATAAACAAGATAGACCTTCCCGCCGCCGACCCCGACCGCGTCGCGCACGAGATAGAGGACGTCATCGGCATCCCCGCTCTCGACGCGCCGCGCGTCAGCGCCAAGACCGGCCTCGGCATGGAGGCGGTGCCGGAGTATATCGTACATAACATCCCCGCGCCCTCGGGCGACCCGTCCGCTCCGCTCCGCTGTCTGATATTCGACAGCCAGTACGACCCGTACAAGGGCGTCATCGTCTACCTCCGCGTGACCGACGGCACCCTCCGCACAGGCGACCGCGTCCTGATGATGCAGTCCGGCGCGGAGTACGACGTAGTGGAGTGCGGCGTCCTCGGCGCGCGGAACCTCGTCCCGACGGGCGAGCTCGGCCCCGGCGAGGTCGGATATCTCACCGCCTCGATAAAGAACGTGCGCGACTGCGAGGTGGGCGACACCGTCACCCACGCCGACGCGCCCGCGCCGGAGGCGCTTCCCGGCTACCGCAAGGTGCAGAGCATGGTCTTCAGCGGCGTCTACCCCGCCGACGGCGCGAAGTATCCCGACCTGCGCGACGCGCTCGAGAAGCTTCGCCTCAATGACGCCTCGCTCACCTTCGAGCCGGAGAGCTCGGCGGCGCTCGGCTTCGGGTTCCGCTGCGGATTTCTCGGCCTGCTTCACATGGAGGTCATTCAGGAGCGGCTCGAGCGCGAGTTCTCGCTCGACCTCATCACGACGGCACCTTCCGTCAGCTACAACATCCACCTCACCGACGGCACCGAGAAGATGATACAGAACCCGCTCGACTTCCCGGACGGCACCACTCTCGACTACGCCGAGGAGCCGTTCGTGAAGGCAAGCATCATCTCCCCGCCCGAGTACACCGGCGCGATAATGGAGCTCTGTCAGGAGCGCCGCGGCGTCTACCGCGACATGACCTATCTCGACGCGACGCGCGTCGAGCTCCACTACGACCTTCCGCTCGGCGAGATAATCTATGACTTCTTCGACGCGCTTAAGAGCCGCACGCGCGGCTACGCGTCGCTCGACTACGAGATAAGCGACTTCCGAAAGAGTGACCTCGTCAAGCTCGACATCCTGCTGAACGGCGACATCATCGACGCACTCAGCTTCATAGTCCACAAGGACAAAGCGTACCCCCGCGCGCGGAAGATATGCGAAAAGCTCAAGGAGACATCCCGCGCCAGCTCTTTGAGATACCCGTTCAGGCGGCGATAGGCGGCAAGATAATCGCGCGAGAGACGGTCAAGGCGCTCCGCAAGGACGTCCTCGCGAAGTGCTACGGCGGCGACATCACTCGCAAGAAGAAGCTCCTCGAGAAGCAGAAGGAGGGCAAGAAGCGCATGCGCACCTTCGGCACGGTCGAAGTGCCGCAGGAGGCGTTCATGGCGGTTCTGAAGCTCGATGAGGACTGACGTCTCACGCCGCAGCGGTCCCGGCGCGCCGCTCGGCCTGTACATACACATTCCCTTCTGCCGCCGCAAATGCGCCTACTGCGACTTCTACTCGCTCGAGCGCGCGGATGACGCGGCGCTCATGGACCGCTACCTCGCGGCACTCCTCCGTCAGATGGAGGAGACCGCCGCCACGATAGCCGACCCGGTCGACAGCGTCTACATCGGCGGCGGTACGCCGACCGTCTTCGGCGCGGACAGGCTTGCGAAAATACTCGACCTCGTTTCGCGTCGCTTCGAGCTCACGAAGCTCGCCGAGATAACCTGCGAAGCAAACCCCGAGTCCTCCGATAAAAAGCTCCTCAAGCGTCTCCGCAAGGCCGGTGTGAACCGCGTGTCCTTCGGCGTGCAGAGCGCGTGCGACGCGGAGCTGAGGTCACTCGGACGGCTTCACGACTTCGAGGGCGCGAAGGCCGCCGTCGAGGCGGCGCGGAGCGCCGGGATAGAGAACATCAGTATCGACCTCATGTACGGCATAGAGGGGCAGACGCAGGAGAGTTGGGCTCGGACACTCAGCGCGGCGGTCGCCCTCGAGCCGCGCCACATCTCGGCCTACGGGCTTAAGGTGGAGCCGGGCACGCCGCTTGCCCGCCGCGCGGGCGTCGGCGAGGTCTTCCTTCCGTCGGACGACACGCAGGCCGATATGTACGAGACTGCCTGCCGCGTCCTCGCGCTCGCGGGCTACCGCCACTATGAGATCTCCAACTGGGCGCTTCCCGGCTATGAGAGCCGCCACAACCTCCGCTACTGGCGGCTTGAGCCGTACTGCGGCTTCGGAGCCGCCGCGCACTCGGACTGCTTCGGCGTCCGCAGTGCCGCGCCGCGCGACATCGAGCGGTACATCGACGCGGTGGAGAGCGGCGGCGAGGTCTTTGAGGACTACGACCGCATCCCCGACTCGGAGCGCGCGTTCGAGTATGTCATGCTCGGCCTCCGCACCTCGGACGGCATCTCGAAGCGCCGCCTCACAAACGTCTACCGCCTCGACCCCGACTCCGCAAGGGACGAGCTTGAAGAGCTCGCTCGGGCGGGGCTCGTCGAGGATCTGCCGGACTCCGTCCGGCTCACCGAAAAGGGTTTCCTGCTTTCGAACACGCTTATATTGCGGATATTCGACAGTCTGAAGCCTCTGCGCAGTCCGCTTGCAAAGGAGCAGAGATGATTACCCCCGACCCCCGCAAATACGCCGGTGCGACTGAGGAACAGTCTTCCCCGGGAAATACCGAAGTCACGTCCGCCGAGGCGGTCTCCGTCCTCGCGGAAGACACGGCGCGCCCCAGCGCGTCCGTGGGAACGGTCTCCACGCCGGAAGCCCCGTCCGGGGAGAAGCCCCGGCGGTCTTTCTTCCGACGGTTCCCGAACGTCCGCCGCTTTGCGGAGGCGCTTCTGATACTCGGCGCGGCTATACTCGCGGCGGCCGTTATGAGCCGTTACCCCGAGTGGATATCGGCGCGCTACGTCCGCTTCTCCCGCGCGGCTCAGCACGTCCTCGGCTCGATATTCGGCATCTTCCCGTTTTCGTTTGTCGAGTTCTTGCTGTACGCCGCCCTGCTCGCCGTCCCGTGCGGCGCGGCGGCGCTCATAGTCCTTGCGAAGAAGCGCGTAGGCGGCGTGAAGCGACTCGCGCGCTGGCTCTCGCATACGTCACAAATTGCCGCCTCGATGCTCGCGGTGTTCATACTCACATGGGGCGTCAACTACTACTCGGCGGGGCTCGGGTACTCGCTCGGGCTCGACGTTCACGAGCGCCCGGCAGAGACGCTCCGCGCCGCGCTCGAGGAGATAACGCTCGACCTCGCGCAGGCGGAGTCGGAGCTTCCGAAGGATGCGGGCGGTGAGATAGTCTGGCCGTCCTTCTCCGAACAGAGCGACATCGCGCGCGAGGCGTGGCGGGAGCTTGCCGAGTCCGAGCCGTACTTTGCGGGGGCGTCCCCCGTCCGCGTGAAGCCGGTCGCGGCGAGCCGCGCGCTCAGCTATATGGGGCTCACCGGCATCTTCGTCGCGTTCACCGGCGAGGCGAACGTGAACCGCGACTTTCGCGACTCCGGGCGGATCTTCACGATGGCGCACGAGCTCGCTCACTCGCTCGGATGCGCCGCCGAGAACGAAGCAAACTTCGCCGCCTACCTCGCCTGCAGGGGAAGCTCCTCGCCCTACGCTCGGTACTCCGGGCTTCTCGCGGCGTTCGTGTACTGCTACAATCAGCTCGTCGGCGTCGACCGCGAGGCGGCGTTCGAGTGCTGGTATATGCTCCCGGAGAGCATCATAGACGAGCTTCACGCGCGGAACGCGTACTGGCAGAGCTTCGAGGGAGAGATAAAGAAGGCCGCCACCGCCGTCAACGACGGCTACCTCAAGACGATGGCGCAGCCCTCCGGCGTGAAGAGCTACGGCGAGGTCGTCGACCTCATCCTCGCGGATTACGACGCGCGGCACTGACCGTCCTCCGCCGGCTTTCGATTTGCTATTAATCGCCGTCCGAACGGCGCAAGAAAGGAAGAATTCTATGGACTTTTTCAAGAATCCGAAGAAGGCGAGCTTCTACAACGGCAACTGGATGTACGAGCCGGGCATCGTCCCGACCTTTGCCGAGAGCGTCACGACCCATACGTTTGAAAATGGCGCGCTCACCCTCTTCACCTCGCCCTCGCCGAACGCCTCGCGCGGCGGCCTCGGCGGTCCGATGCTCACGATAAAGCTCACCTCACCGGCAAGGAACGTTATCGGCGTAGAGGTCACCCACTTCCGGGGCGAGGCGAAGCGCGGCCCGGACTTCGAGCTTGGCGGCGAGCAGACCTCCCCCGAGCTCCGCGAGGAGGAGAACCTTCTCACCTACCGCACGGGCGAGCTCGAGGCGAGGATAGTCCGCCACGGCGGATACATGGGCTGGAACATGGAATTTGTCGGCGGCGGGAAGACTCTCACCTCCTCCGCCGCGCGGAGCGCGGCCTACTTCTACGACAGCAAGAGCGGCGAGGGTTACACCTCCCAACAGCTCGAGATAGGCGTCGGCGAGTGCATATACGGTCTCGGCGAGCGCTTCGGCCCGCTCGTGAAGAACGGTCAGTCGGTCGACATGTGGCAGGCTGACGGCGGCACCGGCTCGGAGCAGGCGTACAAGAACGTCCCGTTCTACCTCTCGAACAAAGGCTACGGCGTGTTTGTCGACTCCCCCGCCGACATCAACTTCGAGGTCGGCACGGTGAAGGTCGAGCGCGTCATGTTCACGGCAGAGAGTGAGACGCTCCGCTACTTCGTCATCTACGGCGAGAAGCCCGCGGACGTGCTCGAACGCTACACCCTGCTCACCGGACGTCCCGCGCTCCCGCCCGCGTGGAGCTTCGGGCTGTGGCTCTCGACCTCCTTTACCACCGACTACGACGAGGCCACCGCTACGTCGTTCATCGACGGCATGGCCGAGCGGGACATCCCGCTCTCGGTCTTCCACTTCGACTGCTTCTGGATGCGCGGCAACCA
>CANPWY010000046.1 GCA_947585215.1 uncultured Clostridia bacterium | reverse complement strand
CACGCCGAACTCCCCGAGCGTGCGGATGTTCCGCTGAGTTATCGGGTTCTCGTACATCGCGGTGTTCATAGCGGGCGCTATGAGCTTCGGGATGCCGCTCGCGGCGAGGAACACCGTCGTCAGCATGTCGTCTGCTATGCCCGCCGCCGCCTTCGCTATAAAGTCGGCAGAGGCCGGCGCGACAAGGAACAGATCCGCGCGCTTTGCAAGCGAGATGTGCTCCACCTCGCTCGGTATATACGGCTCGAACATATCCGTGTACACCTTGTTCTTCGTGAGCGTCTGGAGCGTGAGCGGAGTGATGAACTCCGCACCCGCCCGCGTCATTATCGTGTAGACGCTGTGCCCGTCCTTTGTGAGACGGTTCGCTATGTCCGCCGCCTTGTAGGCGGCTATGCTTCCCGTTATGCCGAGCAGAATGTTCATTGTCTTCTTTGCATCTCCTTTGTGACGGTCTCCGCTATTCCCTTTGCTATATCCCGCTTCGTCTCGTATCTAATATACCGGCGCTCGCCGTCGAGCAGATAGCCGACATGCCGCTCTGCCGAGACCTCCGCCGCGTCGTTTGCGAGTACGTAGTCACAGCCGTTGCTGCGGAGCAGACGGAGCGCTGTGTCGAGCAGGTCGTCCTTTGTGACGTTGCTCAGCAGCTTGAAGCCGACTATCACCGCGTCCGGCGCGAGCGTCCGAAACTGCGGCAGGACCTTCGGCGTCCGTTCGAGAAGGATGAGCGGATCTGTCATGCCGCTTGAGAGCTTGCCCTCCGCGCGGCGGACGTCCGTTTTTTCCATGGCACGGAGCACGGCGTCTGCGTCGGAACGTCCGTCCCCGAGCGCCGCCGCGAGCGCCGCCGCCGTAGAGACGGCGCGCACCGTGTAGTCGCTTACCGCCATGCTGTGAATGACGGCGTTTATCCTCCTCTCGGAGCAGAGCCGCCGGACGGCGTCCTGCAAGTCGTACACCGACCTTATCGCCACTTCCTCGACCCGCCCGGACTTCGGCCGCACGGCGCTCTCCGAGCAGACGTATATGACGCGTATGTTCTCCGACGCCGCGAGCTCGTCCGCTATGAGACTGCCGAGCCGACCGGTCCCGGTGTTCGTGATGCTCCTGACGCCGTCGATGGGCTCGGATGTCCCACCCGCCGTCACAAGCACGTTCTTCATTAAAAGCTCCTCCTTTGCGGCCCCGAAAACGCGCGCGGGGCGCTTTGCCGGAAAACAGTATACCACAATAATTATTAAGTTTCCATATCCCGGAGGATATTTCCCGCTTTTTGCCGCGCGGCGAGGTCTGCGCCCTCTCCGCGCGGAAGACAAAATTTGTAAAAATTTCACAGTTTTTCCGCCGCCGCAACCCCGTTAATTTCCTTGCAATACCGCACGTTGTGTAGTATAATTTATACAGGTGTATCCTCCGGCTTTTCGGACTTTTCCGTTCCGAGGGTCACACATCTATTTGCCGCGTATGTCGCGGCGGAAAGAAGGTACCAGATGAAACACAGATATATCTCTCTGCTTCTCGTTCTGTGCATGGTGTTGAGCGCACTGCCGGCGCCGGCTCTCGCCGCGTCGGGAAGCACGGACGATTTCCGCTCCTATCGGACGCCGTGGCTCTACTCGGTCACAGCCAACATGAAGTCTTTACAAGACGCTGAACACGAGAACATCCGCGAGCTTGATCAGCAGACCTATAACTTCCAAGCGATAAACTACGGCAGTACAAGCAGCGAATCGCTCCAGCTTACCTTTACGAACATAAGCGATACCACGGGTTATGAAATACCCGACGGGAATCCCAACAACTACGGAAAGGTGGACATTGCCGTAGTCAGCCGTTCCGCCTACTTCAACTTCAAGTGGGACGCAACGAACGGCCACATCGCAAGTAAGGGCGGCACCGCAGTCCTCACCGTCACTCCTCGGAGCGGTCTTCCCGCCGGAAAGCTCGAGGAGACCGTGCTCTTCATGGAGCAGAACAGCCGCATCGGCTGGACGGTAAAACTCACGATAGGCGTTGAGCTCAAGTCCGTCACCGTCACGCCGCAGGCGACCGTCACCAAGCCCTACGGCACGGCGCTCGACCCCGCCGACATAACGGTCACGTGCACCGAATCCGAGATCAACGGCAAGACGCTCGCGGACCTCGGCGTGAAAGAGCTTCACGGCCCCGGCGCGGACGCGGACTCGTCCGTTTCTTCCAGTCCGTACAGCTACGATTATACGGGCGTCAAAACCATCTACGGCAGCTATGAAGTAACGGTCAGCGGCACGACCGCAATAACCGTCAAAAAGGTCACGCCGAAGCCCAAAGAGATATACGTCAAGGAGCTCACGAGGGGCACCACCCTTTCCAACGCCGGAGAATCCGAAGGCGGCAACGTCCCCACCGGTACGTTTATCAACCCATTCACCGGCAAGGCGGTCGCGGGAACATTCAAGTGGGGTCAGGACGGTCAGAGAATAGAAGGCTCCAGCTTCTGCATCTGCCCCTTTACCTTCACCCCGATAGACACAACGAATTACGAAACCTACAACAGCCATATCGCCGTCAAGATAGGCGACGGTACCTTTGACCCCGAATCCGGCGCGATGGTTTTCACTACCCTCACCCCCTCGGCAACCGAGGTCCAGTACAACGGCCGCCCACAGCCCCTGACCTTCAAGACCAACAGGACCGACAGTCAGTCGGGCGAGGACAGCGTCTACGTCCTTTATAAGGAGCATGACAAGCCCGACGGATGGAACACGACCGCGCCGACAAATCCCGGCACCTACGACGTGAGCGCGACCATTCAGCCGAGGTACGGCTACACCGGCGCCGCATTCTCGACGGTGTATACCATCAAGCCGCGCACCGCGAATATCAATGTTGAGGTCTATTCCAAGCCCTATAACGCGGGCAAGACCTCCGGGCAGATCGTGCCAACCGATAAAATCGTTACCGGAGTAATCGGAGACAACCTTATGCTCCAGTGTGGCACACTCACCGGTATTGAATGCCTCGAGGCAGAATTTGAAGACGACGCGGTCGGAACACACAAGGCCGTGACGATAACCTTCAAGCCCGGCACCAAGATCGTCGGTGACCACGCTGATAAATATGCTCTCCCCGATTCCGTCACGGTGTACAGCGAGATATTCCCGATAGACATCATCCTTCAGTTGAAAGAGCTCCACAAGTACTACGGCCAGAGCATGAGCATTGTCAGCAGTGACTTTGCCGGTCTCACGGTGACAAGTGTTGGTAACAAGTACGAAACCGAGGGCCTCATCGTCGACCTCGCCGAAAACATCCAGGCCGTCCTTGCAAGCGAGGGCACCTCGCCCACGGCGGCCGTGAATGCCAATGGCTACGGCGTCACCGCGACGGGCAGCGCCGGGAACTACCGCATCTATCGGGTAGACGGAGCCATCAAAGTTCTCCCCGCCGTACCGCAGAAGGTGGACGTCGTCGCGCCGCTTGGAAAGAACGGCCAGCCCGCCTCCACCATCGAAAGCTCGATACAGGCCACCTACCGCAACCCGTACAACGGCGAGCCGGTTCCCGGCACGGTCGAGCTCACCGCCGGGGCAAGGAACGCTGTTATCTCCGCAACACCGCAGAACCTCGAGTACGTATTCAAGCCGGACGCGTCAAATAACTACACGGAAGTCCACGGATATGTCTCGGTCTCCGGCATGAATGTTCAGCCCGCCGACCTCGCCATATCCGGCGAGACGAGCGTCACCTATGACGGCAATCGTCACACCATCGAAGGCGTGACGACGAGCGGTGCGGCCATTAAGGTCGAATACAGCTCAAACGGCGGCAGCACCTACAGCACATCCGCGCCGACAGACGCCGGAACCTACAAGGTAAAGGTCACGGCGGACACGCATAATATTTCGGGATATTCCGACAACCAGATGGAGACCACCCTTGTCATCGCGCCTGCGACCCCCACCGTTAAGGTGGCCGCGAGCGGAGTAACCGAGGGCGAAACCCTCGATAAGTCAACGCTCAAAGCAACCGCCACCGGCGTGAAGGGCGAGAGTGTCCCCGGCAGCATCTCCTGGGATAAGGTCGGCGGAGTGGACGATCCGACGGAAGTTGTGCTCGCAAAGAGCGACACGACCGCGTCCTACAGTTGGACCTTCACCCCGACCGACTCCAACTATACGACGGTCGCCGGCAGTGCGCCCGTCGAGGTGACGGCAAAGCCCGTCCAGCCCTCCACAGAACCTTCGACTGAGCCCTCGACCGAACCTTCCACCGAGCCTTCGACTCAGCCCTCCGTTGAGCCGTCCACCCAGCCGAGCACAGAACCCTCGACCGGCGGAAGCACGGGAGGAAGCACCGGCGGCAGTTCTGCCGGCGGAAGCGGCGCTCCTGCGGGCGGAAGCTCCGGCGGCGCGTCCGGAGGATTCGGAGGCTTCGGCGGCGGAGCTGTCGGTGGTCTTGGCGGCGGAACGGCGGGAGGCACGGTATTCACGCCGCCCGTCCCGACGAGCGTCACCATCACTCCCGACGCCACGCTCGACGCCAGCGGAGCCGCAAGCGTCTCCGTTTCCGATGACGCCCTGCTCGAAGGCATAGCCGACGCCGGCACTTCCGGCGCGGCGAGCCTCGTTGTAGCGCCCAAGATAGACGGCAGCGCGGACAAGGTGAGCCTGTCCCTCACTCCCGAGAACACCGCAAAGGTCGCCGATGCGGGGCTCGACCTGAAGCTCAGCACCGGGCTTGCGGACGTCTCCGTCAGCGCCGAGGCACTCGCCGGTCTCTCCAAGGACGGCGGCATCGCCCTGACGGTAACTAAGTCCGGGGACGGCGTCCGCTTCGAGGCGGCAGCCGGCTCCAAAACTCTTGACAAGATAGACGGCGGCCTCTCGGTCGCTCTGCCCGCAGGCGGCAAGACCGTCGCGGTCATAGTCGGCGAGGACGGCACCGAGACTGTGATAAGAAAGTCCGTAGCGGACGGCGCCTCCGTGAAGGCGCTCCTTGACGGCTCCTGCACGGTGAAGCTCGTGAGCAGTGCCAAGAGCTTTACGGACGTCGCCTCCGGCGACTGGTACGCGGGCGCGGTCGACTTTGCCTCCTCCCGCGAGCTCTTCGGCGGCACCGGCGAAGGAAGCTTCTCCCCGAAGTCGAACACCGACCGCGCGATGGTCGCAACCGTTCTCTGGAGGCTTGAAAACGAAGTCAAGGCCGCCGGCGACACCGCCTTCAAGGACGTCGCCTCCGGCAAGTGGTACTCGGACGGCATCGCGTGGGCGAGCAGTGCCGGTATAATCAACGGCTATTCGGGCGGCGACTTCCGCCCCTCGGACAGCGTCACCCGCGAAGATCTCGCCCTGATGATCTACCGCTACGCCGTGAAGTTCGGCGTGGACGGCGGCACGCCCGCCGACCTCACCGGCTTCAGCGACAGCGGCAATGTCTCGGCCTACGCCGCAGAGGCAATGCAGTGGGCGGTCGGCTCCGGCCTCATCAACGGCAGCGGCGGCGCGCTCAAGCCCGGCGGATACGCCACCCGCGCCGAGGTCGCGACCATCCTCGAACGCCTCGTCTCGCTCATAGTCGAGTGAGCGCGCGGCAAAAGTTAAGTCAAATACGGCACTGCCCGGCGGATTTCCGCCGGGCAGTGCCGTATCCGTAGCCTTCAGCGGCGCGTATCCGTCCGAGCACGCCGGACCTTTCCGTTTCTCGGAAAATGATATTGCCAACGCTTCCTTCACGATATATAATATCGGTAAGCGTATAACGCCGAAATTCTGCACAGGGAGGGAAATTTGATGGAAAAATATAGGAATTTCAGACTTTGCGGTTACGTTTTTGCCTACTACCTCGAAAACGCTGCGCTCGAGCAGATACAGCGCGACATCGATTTCTGCCGGCAGTACACCGCCATGGACAAGGTGTATCTCGAGACGCACCGCGGCCTCACCGACATCCCGAAGGAGAAGATGCTCGCCGTAAAGGAGCTCTTCCTGAAGAACGGGTTTGAGGTCTCCGGCGGCATCACCGCGACGGTGAGCATCGGCGACCGTCCGAAGCCCGCCATCTTTGACACCTTCTGCTTCTCCGACCCGAGACACCGCGAGCGGTTCCTTGAGATCGTCCGCTATACGGCGGGACTTTTTGACGAGATAATCCTTGACGACTTCTTCTTTACATCCTGCCGCTGCAAGCTCTGCATTGAGGCTAAGGGCGAGCGGACATGGGAGGAGTTCAAGCTCGCGCAGATGGAGGAGTTCTCGCGGGAGGCAGTCGCGGCGGCGAAGGAGGTCAACCCGAACTGCAATTTCATCATCAAGTACCCGAACTGGTACGAGAGCTATCAGACCTGCGGCTATAATCCAGGCAAGCAAAAGGACATCTTCGACATGATTTACACCGGCACCGAGTCGCGCGCGCCCGGCTTCAACGACCAGCACATCCAGCGCTACCTCAGCTACAGCCTCGTGCGATACCTCTCGAACGTCGCGCCCGGCAGGAACGGCGGCGGCTGGATCGACCTCGGCGGAGCTTCCGGCGCGAAGAATATGTGGCTCGAGCAGGCAAATCTCACGCTCTTCGCGAAGGCGCGCGAGCTGATGCTTTTCAACTTCGCCTCGGTGACGCGGGGTGACAGTCTCCCGCCGCTCGGTACTGACCTTCGCCGCGTGGACGCGCTGCTCGACCGGGTGGGAAGTCCCGTCGGCGTCTCCGCCTACGAGCCCTACGACTCGGACGGAGAGGATCAGCTCATGAATTACATCGGAATGTGCGGCATACCCTTCGAGCCAAAGCCGGAGTTTGACGAAAGCGCGCGCGTCCTGTTTCTCGCGGAAAACGCGGCGTATGACCCGGACGTCATGACGAAGCTCAAAAAGTACGTCGCGGACGGCGGCCGCGCCGTCGTCACCACCGGCTTTGTCCGCGCGACGTGGGAGAAGGGCATACGCGACATGACGTCGGTACGTCCTACCGGGCGGCGCGTCTCGGGCACGAAGTATCTCATGAACTACTTCAACATACACAACGGGAACGTTTACAGCGCGGAGAAGCCCGCGACCTTCGAGGTGCTGACCTTCAAGACGAACGCGACTTGGGCGGACGTCCTTCTCTGCGTGGACGACTACGCTACGCCTGTCCTCACCCAGGACTACTACGGCGACGGCATACTGAACATCCTGAACGTCCCGGACGGCTTCGGCGACCTCTACCGTCTGCCCCGCGAGGTGTGGGACTTCATCGCGAAGGTGTTCGCGCGCGGCGGGAAGGTATACCTTGGAACGGACCCAAAGGCGAGCATCTTCGAGTACGACAACGACGTCTTTGCCGTCTACAACTACCACGCCTACTCCACGCCGATAGAGCTCACCCTGATAGACGAGAACTGCACGGGCTTTGAGGATATGGAGACCAGCGCGCAATTTACCGAGCCGCACCACAAGAATCCCCAGCCGATACGCGTGGGCGACTCGGCGACATTCCGCCCCGAGCCGCTCGAGCGGGTCTTCCGGCTCGGCATCGCCCCCGGCGAGTTCAAGTTCTACAAGCTCCTGAGAAAGTGACACACACCGGCGGGCGCGGACATTCCGCGCCGTGCCGAACAGAAGGAGGCAAATATGCCGAAGAAATTCAGCACGATAGGATTCATCGGGACGGGGAACATGGGCTCCGCCCTCGCGCACGCGGCGGCGAAGTCCGACGCGGCGAAGGGCGTCCGCTTCCTGCTCTCCAACCGCACCGCAAGCAAGGCGGCGCACCTCGCGGAGGAGTTGCGGCGCTCCGGCGCAGACGCGCGCGCTGTCTCGAACGCCGAAGCCGCCCGCGAGAGCGACCTCATATTCCTCGGCGTGAAGCCGCAGATGCTCGAGGGACTGTTCAGCGAGATCGCGCCGGTACTGCGCGGCAGCGGGGACTTTACGCTTGTCACGATGGCGGCGGGCGTCTCCTGCGAGCGTATCCGCGAGCTTGCCGGCACGGATTGCCCAGTCATCCGCATAATGCCGAACACGCCCGCCGCCATCGGCGCGGGCGTGGTGCAGATATGCTCGCTCGGCGCGGACGAGGAGACGCTTTCGGAGTTTGAGGCTCTGCTCCGTCCCGCGGGACTGCTCGAACGGATACCCGAAAACCTCATCGACGCCGCCGCGGCGGTCTCCGGCTGTGGGCCGGCGTTCGTGTATATGTTCATCGAGGCGCTTGCGGACGGCGGCGTCGCGTGCGGCTTGCCGCGCGACAAGGCCGTAGCGTTAGCGGCGGGCGCGGTCGAGGGCGCGGCGCGGATGGTGCTCGAGAGCGGAAAGCACCCCGGCGCTCTCAAGGACGCCGTAACCTCGCCCGCCGGCACGACGATACAGGGCGTCCGCGCGCTCGAGGCGGGCGGCTTCCGCTCCGCCGCCATGGAGGCAGTCATCGCCGCCTACGAAAGAACGCTCGAGATCGCGGGAAAGTGACATCACGGCACACCGAAAGGGGGGCAGACTTCGTCTGCCCCCTTGATTTTTGTAACCGCTTCTAAGCCTCGCAGAGTTCGCTGCGCAAGCGGCGAATAAGGTTCAATCTGTTTTTCCGACGGCGTGTACAATGCGCCCTCGAACGCATACCGCATCCGACTCTCTACCGGGCGCATCAGACCTCGGCGCTTCGCGCCGACGTCCCGACCTTGTACTGCGCGGAGCGCGCGTCGAAGACGGCGAAGCCGTCTCCGCCTTTTAATTAGCTCAATGTCGGGCAATATTCGCGGAGCGAATATTGCTAGCGAGGGCTGCAAAATGTCGGATGCAGAATTGGTGCGCGCCCTCGCGGTTCGCAGCGGTTGAAGTTGGCGGCAGAGCCGCCCACTTCGCGCAGGGGCAATTCATTTGCCCCGAGCATTTAATCGGAAGGGCTCCCACGCGGTCGCCGACCGCGTGGGAATGCGTAGCGTAGCGCTTGCCGCCGGCAGGGCTTTGCCCTGTCCGGCGGCTTCGCTGCAAATTGGTAAGGGCGCGGATGAAATCCGCGCCCGCGATTTGCAGCGAAGTTTTATTTGTCTCCCAGCGTCACGCAGATGAAGTCCTTCACCTCGTCCGGACGCATGTCGAGGGCAAAGGCGAGCTCGTCGTACAGCATCTCCTCCGCGCGCCTCATGCTCCGCTCATCCACCTGACCGAGGCGGCGTCCCTTCTCGGCGGCGAGGCGGCTCTTGGCGTAGACCGTCCGCACGACCCGCACGAGGTCGACGCAGTCCCCGCTTTTCAGATACGTCCTGTAATGCTCGTCGAGCATGCGCGGATTGCTGCTCTCGTAGGTGTCGCGCTCTATGGCGGGCATGCTGTGAATGAGCTCCATCGCCTGTTCCCGCGTCATGGCGCGGCGCATGGCGACCGACGTATCCACCGGGGCAAATATCTTCCCGTCCCGGTGCAAAGGCGCGAGGGTGTAGTAGCTCCTGCCCTTGTCCGCGCCCTGCATATCAAGCTCGCCTACGGCCTCGACTACACACACGCCCATGAGACCGTAGACCACCGTTTCTCCTACCAGATACATCAAAACTCACCTTTCCGCAGCACGCAAAGCTTCTTTCATCTGTCTTTATACCGATTATAACACATTTCAAGGCCAGCATGTAAGAAAAACTTTTGCGCGCGTTATGCCTTTTTTCTCCGCATCTGCTCGCGGAAGGCCGGAAGTGCCGCACGGCCGACGTCGGTCACCGGCTTTATCCACTTGCCGGAGTAGAGGTGTATCTGCATGAGCAGATAGCGTATCGGCTCGTCTATGTAGCAGAAGATGAATATGAGCCAGTACGGGAGCTTAAACACAAACCCCGAAAGAAGCACGCACGGGAGCACCAGCACGTACATGAAGACTATCTCGAGCGTCGTGCCGTAGACCGAGTCGCCGGAGGCACGGTATGTGTCGTTCTGTATCCAGTTGCCCATCCTTATGAGCGACACCACGACGTATATGAGAAGGAACCGGAAGCCCGCCGTGTACGACTCGCCGGAAAGTCCCATCCCGGTGAGTATCGGCTTGTGGATAAGCAGGAGGACTACTCCCGCGCAGAATATGAACCCGCTGCACAGGTACACGAGTCGCTTTGCGCGCTCGTACGCCGTCTTCAGCTCGCCCGCGCCGACGCAGGTGCCGACGAGTATCGAAGCGGCGCTCGAAAATCCCGCAAAGAAGCCGATTATCAGTCCCTCGAGCGTCCTGAACACCGCTATCGCGGCTATCACCGGCTCGGGCTGACGTCCGAGAGTTATGTTTATCAGCATGTTCCCGATCCCGATAAGAAGCTCGTTGCAGATTATCGGGAAGCACTTTATGAGGTAGTTTTTCAAGTGCGCGCGCGTCCAGCGGAAGTGTCCGCGAATATGAAAGAGGTACGGATACCTCACGCCGCGCGCCATCAGATATATCGCAAGCACGTTCACGGCGGCGGCACACATCGTCGCAAGCGCCGCGCCGCGTATGCCCATGGCCGGAAGCCCGAGCTTTCCGTAGATGAATACCCAGTTGAGGAAGATGTTCACCGACACCGACGCTATAGACGCCACGAGCGGTATCCGCACCCGCTCGGTGGAGCGGAGCAGGCTACTCATCGCCATCGAGAACACCTGCATTATGTACGCCGCGCCGACTATCTGCAGATACTGCACGCCTATCTGCTGTATCGCTGTCTTGTCGGTGTAGAGGCGCATGACCGTGCCCGGCGCGAACATCGCAAGACAGCCGAACACGACCGCCACCGTCATCATACACGCCCAGGTCATGCCGTAGGAGCGCTCGATGCCGTCGTCCTCCTTCGAGCCCCAGTACTGCGAGAAGAAGAGGCTTCCTCCGCCGACAAAGCCCCAGTAGCATGAGAACATCAGCGAGGAGAACTGCGCGCACAGTCCAAGCGCGCCGACCGTCGTCTCGCCGAGCGGAGCGACCATCATCGTGTCCACCATGCTCGCGGTAGTCGTCAGCAGGTTCTGGAGCGCCACCGGTATCGCTATCACGGCGAGCCGCTTCAGAAAGTCTCTCCACGGAAACGCCGAATTTTTCGTTCTGTCCATCACAATGTCCCTTTTCGCGCCGATATTTCGTCCGTCCCGCCGCGCGGGAAAACGCTTACGCCTCACTATTGTAGAGCATCGGCGAGGGATTGTCAATATCTGCGGGCAAAGCCCACAACCACTTTATGGGGCGAGCCCCATACCCAAGTGGGCAGAGCCCACACCCATCTAGCGGGGCAGACCCCGCAGGAATCTGCGGGGCGGGCCCCGCGTCCCTGAGTGAGGCAGAGCCTCACCGGCAGATGTGGGGCATGCCGCCCCACACTCCTCTAGCGGGGAAGCCCCGCAAGCATTTGCGGGGCGGGCCCCGCGTCCCTGGTAGAGCGGAGCTCTACCGACACCTTGCGGGGGCTGCGCCCCCGCGCCCTGCGTTACTTTTTGCTTGTGCAAAAAGTAACCAAAAAGCACACGAAGGGGAGAAAACCTATGGTTTTCTCCCCTTCGTACCCCTCTTTCCTTTGACCGGAAAGTCTCTGCGACGCCATACATTATTCCGTAGTTTAGTACCAGTGTCTACGCTCATACTTTCCACTAGAACCGAAAGTTTCGTTTTCTTAGGAAAGCCTCTGCATTACGCCTATAGTGTGAGCGTAGGACCGGACTTTTTGTATCTACTACGCAGGAACTGTTCGATGTTGTCGAATACGGTGGGAAAGTTTGATGTTACCCCAGAAACTCACCCGGTCGGAAGATAGATTTGTTTGATACAGAGTTTGCCCTGTTATGTGGGTTGCGGTTGTGTGTCTGTGTTGGGAGAGGGATTATTAAGGGAGAGGGCGAAGCCCTCTCCCTTAAGCGCGCTTTTTGATTACTTTTTGCGCGAGCAAAAAGTAATGCAGGGGTG
>CANPWY010000045.1 GCA_947585215.1 uncultured Clostridia bacterium | reverse complement strand
CTCTCCGTGAGGTCGCGCTCGGGGGAGATCATCCCGCACTCGGGAAGCGTCTCCTCGCCGTATATCTCCGGCGCGATGTCCGGCCCGCCGGTGAAGATGACGCCGTCGCAGAGTGAGACGAGACGCGCCGCCTCCTCCGCGTCATATACGAGCGGAAATATCAGCGGGATGCCTCCCGCTCCCTCGATGCTCTCGAGGTATACGTGCCTCAGCAGTACGCCCGCGCCCTGTGCTTCGAGCTGCGGGGATAGTCCTATCACCGGTCTTGCCATAACATTCTCCTCCGAGGGTCAGGTTTGCGTTCCGCTTACATTTTACCACACATCGGAACGGAACGCCACAGAATCAGGATTTTATCTGCCGGGCACTCACTTTGCAAGGAACGCCTCGATCTTTGCCGCGTCCGCACAGCCCTTGTCGTAGAGGCGGCGGAGCGAGTCGAGGTCGCGCTTCAGCGTGCTCACGCCGCAGGTGTCGTCCGGGGAGACGATGAGCGCGCGCCCCTCCTTTGCATACTCCTGCGCCCGCGCGACGCCGGCGTTGTAGTTCTCCGCGCGGAGGCGCAGACGCTCCGCCGCCGTCGGGTACTTCCGCTTAAGCAGCCGAGCCAGCTTCTCGTCCCGGCCGGGGCTCCGCAGCTCGCTCTCCGGCTTTGTGAGTATGAGCACGACGCGGTCGCACCCGAGCTCGAACGCCTTCTCCACCGGCACGGGGTCGCCGAGCGCGCCGTCGTAGTAAGGCCGGCCGCCCACGGTGTACGGCCGGCACACGACCGGTATCGAGCTCGACGCCTTGAACACGTCGTAGTTGTCCTGTGCCATGTCGCGCTTGTCGAAGTACTTCGCCTCGCCCGAGAGGGCGTCCGCCGCGACGACGATGAACTCCATCGGATTCGCGCTCATGGCGGGATAGTCGAGCGGGTCCTCCGAGCCCGCGCGGCTGAGCTCTCCGTAGACGTAATCCATATCTATATACGACCCCCGGCGAAGGAGGTTCGCAAAGCTCATATACTGCCGGCGGAAGGAATACTCGGTGTAGAAGCGGTAATTCCTGCCCTTCTGCCCCGCCGTATAGGAGGCGATGTTCGCGCTCCCCGCCGACACTCCTATGCCAAGGTCGAACCGTATGCCTCTGTCGAGGCACCCATCAAGCACTCCCGCGGCGTAGATGCCCCGCATCCCGCCGCCGACGTCCACAACTCCCGTTTTCATTCGGGTCTGTCATCCTCCCATATGAGCCCGCCGCTTCCGGCGGGCTTTTGCGTAATGTTTGCAGCTTATACTATTTTATTCCACGCGGCGCGATACGTCAAGCCGGTTCGTCCGGCGGGAGGCGGCATTTTTGCGGGCTAAGAGATTTATAAAAAAATCGGAATTTGTGCTTGACAATTCCCGACCCATGTCTTATAATAATCAATGTTCGCACGGACACTTAGCTCAGCTGGTAGAGCACCTGCTTGACGTGCAGGGGGTCAGCGGTTCGATTCCGTTAGTGTCCACCAAAAAATAAGCAGTCCCTTTGGGACTGCTTATTTTTTGGGCTCCGGCGGCTTTGCCGCCTCCGCTCCTTGATTGAAATGCTCGCCCCGAATGAATCGGGGCTCCGCGAAGTTAGCGGCTGTGCCGCTAACTTCAACCGCGCGAACCGGCGCGGAACGCGAGGGCACGAATCAGTTCTTTATCCAGCACTCTACTGCCCTCGCTCGCAATATTCGCTTCGCGAATATTGCCCGACTTTGTGCGGCTCCTGCTCGAGCGCATCCGAACGCGAGGGCGTCGACATATTCCTCATCGGAACAAATTCAACCCTCGTGAGCTCTGCCCGCTTCGTGAGCAAAGCCGAACACAGCACGGCAGTGGCTCCGCAAAGTTGCCTGCCGCTGGCAGGCAACTTTGACCGCGCGAACACGCATTTACAGACCAAACGCGCCACCTACAAGCAAATCCGGGCGTGGGTCAAGCAGCACTACGGCCTGCACGTCAGCAACCTTGCTATTTCGTGGACAAAAGACCTCTGTGGGCTTGTGAAAGTCCGGCATAAGGGCCCAAAAGGAGCCCACGGCCCATATGCCGCAGAGCTTACCCCGGATAAAGCAAACGCCATCCGCGAGGCGTTCCGCCGGTTTGGAATCATTGAAAGCGAATAAAACGAGAAAAAGGGCGGCCGCGTGGCCGCCCTTTGCACAGCATCTTACGGCAGGAACAGTGGGAACAGGCCCCGCGCCGGACGCAGGACGTAGAGTTGTAAAATGGTAAACCGGCGGGCAGATAAACCGCCCGCCGGTTTGCCATTAGGCATTTCATCGGCCCTGCAAACGGGTATTGTTAGCTGTCTTTTTGGCTCTTACCGCTTATTGAAAAATGGAAAAATCATTGCAAAATATGAGATTATATTATATCCCGCGTGTGCCGCCACGCAACAAATAAGAGAATCTGTCTGTATGTATAACAAACCAAGTACAATCCCGCAAATTAATGCCGAGAGTGTTTGAACCATGTTAAAGTGAAGCAGCGCAAAGAGCACCGATGATATAAAGAGCGCGGTCACCTTGCCATAGCTTACGGATAATCCGCCAAGAAGAAACCCACGCATTAAAATTTCTTCCATAACCGGCGCCAAGATACAAACCTGAATGAAACTAAGTATCGGCGCTTCCCTTAAGTGCTGAAGAGTTTCCTGATAGCGATCCTCGCTTCCCGGAAGCATCCCTTCAAAAATAGGATCTAAGAATTTATCCAGTAAAAAGTACATTGCCACCGCACAGCCGACAGCCAAAAATATTCCTTCAATGGAAATTCCGTTAACAAAATCAATTTGAAAATTATATTTTGATTTTAGCAGACTTAGAAAGCCGCCCATGCAGAGCGCAATCGAAATAATATTCAGCAGCTTCGCATGTCTGGGCGTTATTTTTCTCCATACTGCTACATCTAAAAATGTATATAGCAGCATTAAGCCAAACCAAGCAAGAACCCACAATGCACCCTCGCCGATCGATAGACCTTTGTCCATTTTTGCGACCCTCATAAAACAGAAATCCTGAGTTGTCAATCTATACCGGCAGAAATTATACCATATCCATTAACGAAAAACAATCTGCATTTCCCCCCACCGCCTCACGGCGTCGGGTGCAAAAAGGGCACCTTTTCTTTTGAAAAATATGGTCTGTCAGAAAAATGCAAGGAGAGAGTTTCAATTCGCTACGCGAATGAAACTCTCCCTTGCCGGGGACACCACTCCGCTACGCTTCGTGGTTTCCCCTGGACCCTTTCCGGGCTGCGCCCACGTTCGACCCACGGCCCAAAATAGACGGCGGCTTGGCCGCCTCCGCTTTGCATCGTCCGGGTCTTCCTAACGGCGCTCCCGCGGCCGCGCGAGTCTGAAGCGCAACAGTGTACGAGAATTTGTCGGTGCCGTCCTGCACGGAAGTTTTGCCGGCACATTCCGGCAAAATCGCACCCCTTACTTCCGATTTTCAAACAACAGCGCGGTCATTCGGACAAACCGCTCTTTATCCCGCGACATTTTGCCCTATTGCTTTATAACGCATATCGTGATATTCTAACAATATATGGATTATGCTTACCAAATGCGGTAGATTATCACAAAGAGGTGGCATTGCCGTGATTAGGATACTCCTGAGCCGCAAGCTTGGCGAACTTCGTTGGACACAGGCCGACCTGGCCCGCAAAACGGGCATTCGGCCTACTACCATCAATGACCTGTATCACGAGATGGCGGAGAGGGTCAACCTCGAGCATCTGGACCTTATCTGCGAGGCGCTTGACTGCGACCTGAGCGAGATACTTGTCCGCACTCCCAACGCGATCCCGAAAATCGTAAATGATCGAGCCGGGAACAAGTTGGGCTCCGCCGGAGACAGCGATGAAAAAGGGGCAGGGAATTGACCTTGCTCCTCTTTCCGTACCCCTCAAACGGATGCGGGGACGCATGCCGAGGCATACTCCCGCGTCCGCCGAAACGCATATCTCAACATCGGAGGTGAGACCGTGCGCCCGTCCGTCGGGCGCGGCCCGGAGACGGGCATCCGCCGCACAGCGGCCGCAACTCTACACCAAAAATAAATCTAAAGAGGTGCTAAGTAAGATGAAAAAACGTATCCTCTCCCTCCTGCTCGCGCTGGTCATGACTGCGTCGATGCTGCCGGCCTTCTCCGCCGCCGCAGGCAATTACAGCGCGGAACCCACCACTTCCGACTACTTCTACAATCAGCTCAACGACCGCGCAAAGGCAATTTATAAGAAGCTGCTCGATGAGTTCACAGGCACCGACACCAAGGCTCAGTATTACGATGGCAAGCAGGTCATCGACCTCATCGGCGTCGAGTACATCAGCGGGCCAAATGTAAACAAGCCAATTATCAGTCAAACTGATATAAACAACTATAAGAACGGCAACAAGGACATCTTCAACGACTTCTGCGCCGCCAAGGACGCCCTTGACCTCGACCACTCCGAGCTGTGGTACATAGACTCCGGGTATCTCACCTTCCGCGTGACGCACAGCTCCGCAGAACCGGAACTCACCACCGGCTACCATGTCCTGATAGGCCCGGGCCGCGGCGAGACCTACCTGCTCGGCGGACTTCCCGCCAAGGACATCGCGCTCAGCGGCAAGACCATTGAGAGCATGGATGAAGAAATCAACAACACCATCGACGAGATGGTGGATGAGGCTCTCTCCGCGCTGGACGTCGCAGATTCCAAAAACACATACAGCAAGCCGGATCAGCTTGCTTTCCTTGCGACGAACATCCATGACCAGATAACCAAGGGCATCCACTACCGCTACGAGATAGAGTGCAACAAGACCGAGGACGCCAAGTTCATCCGCACCATCTACGGCATGCAGACCCATGAGGGCGTCTGCGAGGCTTACGCCCGCACCCTCCAGGTTTGCCTCACGAGGCTCGGCATCGAGAGCGTGCTTGTCCACGGCGTACAGACCAAGGGCACGCCCGAGGACCACATGTGGAACGCCGTCAACATCCCCGACGCGGACGAACAGGAGACCCCGCGCTGGTACGTCATCGACGCCACATGGGACGACCCGCTCACCGCCACCTATACCGGCGAGCGTGACCTCACGTTCAAGAACGGCGAGGACGGCAAGGAGACGAACACATACCTGCTCGTCGGTCAGTCGCTCGTGGGCGAGCATTGGCGTCCCTCCGGCTATGTCTCCACCGGCAACTTCGAGTTCAAATATCCCACCATCGAGACTGCCGCCTACTCCGGCGCGACCGTCATTAACAACAGCAACGGTCTCAAGATCGACTACTCCGCCGGCTCCGCCGAGGAAGGCGTGCCCGCCGGTGTATTCTCTGTCACCTATCAGGGCATGGACGCTCACACCGCCAGCCAAAAGGGTCTCTACTTCATGGTGAAGATGTACGACTACCATCCGGACGGCACCGCCGACGTGATGGACGAGTGGTACTATGCCGACGCCACCTTTATCTTTTCCGAGGGCAACCCGTATTTTGGCGACTATGGCGGCGCGCTCCGCATCTGCACCCCGACCTGCGAATACGTCGAGATAGCCGTCACCACCCGCGAGCCCGACCACAGACAAGAGTGGGACAGCAGCGGATACAGCTACATCTCCACTCACCCCGAAGCCGGCTACTTCCACGGCGACGAGAGCGAGATAATCGCTCAGTCCGGGATGCTCTACAACGTCAACTCCAAGTACGAGGCTCCGCCCTACGTGCTCACCCAGTTCCCCGCCCCCAACGGCAACTGCACGGCCGGGTACGATTACCGCTTCGACGTCGTCTTCGACGACGACCTGAAGCATCCTCAGGCAAGTCAGCCTGCCACCATTGACGCCTTTGCCGACGACACTCAGCTCGCCGCAAATCAGACCGTCCGCGTCCGCTACACCACGATACAGCAGGACCTCCACACCGGCGGCGAGAAGTACGTCCAGATCGCGGGCGAGCTTCCCTTCGACAAAGACCGTGACGGCTACGTAGATATGGACGCCGCTCAAAACAGCGAGGTCAACTTCAAGTGGAAGTATAAGTACGACGGCAAATGGAGCGAATGTCCCAACCACGACAAGCACAAAAACAATCAGTGCGACGTAAATGAGGGCTGCGCCATCGTCGGCGTCGAGTTCAACTTCCGCGCCTCCGACCAGTGGATAGACGACATCACCGAGTACAACTTCTCCATTGAGGGCGTCGTCGGCTCCCGCTCGAACAAGTTCCCCAACAACTTCTCGGTCATCTCCTGCATCCCCGGTCTCTGCCCGGCCTGCTACCGCAGCCAGGGCATCGACTGGAACCTCTGGGGTCAGCCCACTCTGCTTGACGCCCCCGAGAACCTCGACCTCTACAACATGGCAAAAGAGGGCGGCACCGACAAGGCGACCCTTGACAAGCTCAACGAGGAGATGAACCGCGACGACCTCAACGGCCGCCTCATGCTCGTCGTCGAGGACAAGAGCAAGGGCGCGGGCAACCGCGAGGACTACGAGAGGATCAACGACGCGCTTCCTCAGGATGAAAAGGACGCCATCGCCAAGGCCGACGAGGTTATCTCCTCCGTCTTTGAGATAAACTTCAACCGCATCTGCCCTATGGTCAAGCTCAAGCCCAACAAGAACCAGTCCCTCCGCGTACAGGTCGGCTATCCCGCAGGCATCACCTACGAGACGCTTGCAAATTACGACCTGAAAGCCTACCACTTCACCCGCTGCTCCAACGACGAGGGCTATTACTGCGACGAAGTCAAGGCCGCGCTCGCACAGGCTTCCGATGCGGATAAGGCCGATATTCTCAAAAACCACAAGTGGGGCGAGCATATCATAAGCACCGAGCAGATCGAGATCGTCCCCACCCCCTACGGCATGGTGATAATGTGCAGCGCCTTCTCGCCGTTTGAGATAGTCGGCGTGAAGAAGAGCAGCACTGCCGCCTCCGCCATTGCCGAGACTATGCACAACGTGGTCGTCGTCTCCGGCGAGAACGGCAAGGTCAAGATAGGCGACAACTACGCCGTCGGCGCGAACGGAAACCAGAAGATCCCGAACGGAGGGTCGCTGACGTTCACCGTTGAGCCCGCTTCCGGCTATGTGGTCGACACCGTCTCCTTCGGCGGAACGACCGTTAACGCCACGGGAAACAACACCTACAAGCTCGAAGACGTCCAAAAGAGCGACGTCCTCAACGTCACCTTTATCCCCGACTCCGTCCACGAGGCGGACGAGGTTGCCGGTTATGCCACTGTCGTGGCTGAGGTCTGCACGCACACCACAACCCATACCGTTGAGGACGGCAAGGAAGCGAAAAACCCGACCTGCACCGAGCCCGGTTATGCCTACGCCGTCGTCTGCTCCACTTGTGGTCAGACCATAACTCCCGCGCACGAGATCCCCGCCACGGGTCATACCCCCGCGACGGAAAGCGACGGATCGAATTACTACATAGCCGGCACTCCCGCCAGCTGCACCACCGGCGGCAAAAATGCCTATGTCAAGTGCACAACTCCGGGCTGTAACGCGGTTCTTTCCGACGGCAAGGACACCTCGCCCCTCGGCCACATCTTCACTAACTATACGGAAGGCGCAAGGGACTGCCGGGGCGTCACGCTGACCGCTACCTGCGACCGTGATGGCTGCAACTTCATTGACACCAAGGTCAACCCCGACGGTCGGGTGGATCATAAATATACCAAGTACACCGTAACAACACCGGCCACCTGCACTGCCAATGCCATAGAGACGGCTTCCTGCGACTTCGGCTGTGGCAGCAAAGCGACCCGCGAGGTTCAAAATACCGCCACCGGACACACTCCCAAGACCGACGGCAGCGGCGTTTGCGCAAAATGCGAAGCGTATATCTGCGCCTCCAACCATCATAATTATCAGCCCACTGAAAAGGTGCCTGCCACTTGCACAGAAGCCGGACATGAAGCAGGCCGTCAGTGCACGGTATGCGGACACTGGGAGGTACGTGAAAAAACTATACCGGCGCTCGGGCACGATTTTGCCGGCCACACTGCCGGTACCAAGTGCAGCCGCTGCGATACCGTTATGAAAAATGACAATCATACTTTTGTTGATATGCCGCAGAAAGCCGCTACCTGCGACGACGAAGGCTCAACAGGCGGAAAATGGTGCTCCGAATGTCATTATATCGATCCTGCCAACAAGCCCACAATAACACCGGCTCTCGGCCATTCGTGGAACACCAACAGCCCCGAGTGGCACTGGTCCACCGACGGCGAGCCCTCCGCCGCAGTCACACTGACGTGCACGAGAGACGGAAGTCACAAGGAGACATTCGAAGCTGAACTCAAGCTGGCGACAACAACAACTGCTGCCACCTGTAAGAACACCGGCGTAGCAAAATATACCGCCACTGTCACAGTCGAGGGAACTCAGACCACTCTCACCGACACCAACGATCATGTTGTTGTTCCCATGACAGCGCACACCCCCAGTAGTACCCCCGTTGAGACCCCCGTAACATGCGCACATCACGGAACAAGAACCTACACCTGCTCGGTATGCAATCAAGAGATCGTCGAGACGATAGAGGGAGAACTTCTGCCTCACGAGTTCATTGCGGAGCCCACCAAGTCCACCGCTCCCACCTGCACACAGGCGGGCAAGAACGTCAGCATCTGCGCGGTGTGCCGTGAGGAGAAGGAGGAGACCGTTCCCGCCCTCGGTCACAACTACGTGAACGGCGTCTGCACACGCTGCGGTGCGACCAACACCTCCTACACCGCTCCGACCGTCCCGTCCGGCTCGACCGGCGGAAGCAGGACCGAGACCGTCACCGGTTCGGACGGAAGCAAGACCACTACCGTCACCGCCTCCGACGGAAGCAAGACCACGACCACCACTACTGCGGACGGCGTAGTCGGCACCACCAAGACAGACGCCGACGGAAATGTCACCTCCGTTGACGTCATCATGCCCTACGGCTCCGAGACCGGCGAGGCCGTCGTCGCGCCCGTCAAGGTCAAGGCGTCCGTCTTCTCCGAGAATGCTCCTGAGATCGGCATCACCGTCAGAGAGGGTTCGGCGCGCGTGGAGATCCCCGTTGAGAACGTGAACCACGGCACCGTCGCCGTCATCGTCGACGAGGACGGGAACGAGACCGTCATCCGCGACTGCGCCGTGGATGAGAACGGCGTCATCATCACCGTCGATGGCAGCGTCACGGTAAAGATAGTCGACAGGAGCGTCGACTTCACCGATGTTCAGACTACCGGCCACTGGGCGTCCGACGCGGTAGAGTTTGTCGCGGCGCGCAGCCTCTTCAACGGCACCGGCGAAGGCGTGTTCTCCCCCGAGACCGCGATGGAGCGCGGAATGCTCGTCACCGTTCTCCACCGTCTCGCGTATGAGCCCGAGGCGGACAGCACGCAGATAACCTTCGGCGACATTCAGAGCAGCGATTACTTCGCCGAGGCTTCGGCATGGGCGAACGCCAACCACATCGTCGAGGGCTACAACGGCTCCTTCCACCCGCGCGACGATGTGAGCCGTGAGGATCTTGTCACCATCCTCTACCGCTACGCGAAGTTCAGGGGCTACGCGACCGAGACAAGCGACAACGCCCTCACGACCTTCACGGACGTACAGAACGTCAAGAGCTACGCCGTCGAGGCGATGAACTGGGCGGTGAGCGTCGGTCTCGTGAACGGCGTTACCGCCGACAGGCTCGCGCCGCAGGCCGGCGCGAAGCGCGCGGAGGTCGCAACCATCATAGAGCGCTTCTGCAAAAACGTCGTGAAGTAACCGCACATCAAGCATAAGAAACGGAGGAGGGTTTTTCCCTCCTCCGTTTTCTTCCCGGAAAGTCCCGCGGCTCTCCGGGAAGAAAAATATCCGGCACCCTTTCGGATGCCGGATATTTTCAACTCCGTATTTGCCTTGCGGCGGGGATCAATACATCCCGCCCATGCCGTCCATGCCGCCGGCGGGCGCCGCCGCGGGAGCCTGCGGCTCCTTCTTGTCCGCGACGAGCGACTCGGTGGTGAGAACCATCGACGCTATCGAGGCGGCGTTCTCTATCGTGGTACGGGTGACCTTCGCCGGGTCGACTATGCCGGCCTCTATCATGTCGCCATACTGCTCCTTGGCCGCGTCAAAGCCCCAGCCGGTCTTGCCGCAGGTTTTTATCTTCTCGAGGATGACCGAGCCGTCGAGGCCGGCGTTCGCGGCTATCTGACGGACCGGCTCGGTAAGAGCCTTTGCGACTATGCGTACGCCGGTGCGCTCGTCGCCCTCGGTCTCTTCTATCAGCTTCTCAACGGACGGTATGGCGTTGACGAACACCGTTCCGCCGCCGGGGACAATGCCCTCCTCGACTGCGGCGCGGGTGGCGTTCAGCGCGTCCTCGATGCGGAGCTTCTTGTCCTTCATCTCTATCTCGGTAGCGGCACCAACCTTGATGACGGCAACGCCGCCCGACAGCTTCGCGAGGCGCTCCTGGAGCTTCTCACGGTCGAAGTCGGAGGTGGTGGTCTCGATGTTCGCGCGGATCTGCGCGACGCGGGCCTTTATCTCGTTCGGGTCGCCCATGCCGTCGACGATGATGGTGTTCTCCTTCTGGACCTTGACCTGACGGGCGCGGCCGAGCTGATCCATGGTGGCGTCCTTGAGGTCGAGGCCGAGCTCCTCGCTGATGACCTCGCCGCCGGTGAGTATGGCGATGTCGCGGAGCATATCCTTGCGGCGGTCGCCGAAGCCCGGAGCCTTGACGCAGACGCAGGTGAAGGTGCCGCGCAGACGGTTGACGAGTATCGTAGCAAGCGCCTCACCCTCGACGTCCTCGGCGATGATGATGAGCTTGCGCCCGGCCTGGACTACCTGCTCGAGAAGCGGCAGGATGTCCTGAATGTTCGATATCTTGCGGTCGGTGATGAGGATATACGCGTCGTCGATGACGGCCTCCATCTTCTCGGTGTCGGTGACCATGTACGGCGAGATGTAGCCGCGGTCGAACTGCATGCCCTCGACGACCTCGCTGTAAGTCTCGGCGGTCTTGGACTCCTCGACGGTGATGACGCCGTCGGCCGAGACCTTCTCCATCGCCTCAGCGATGAGGTTGCCGATGAACTCGTCGCCGGACGAGACTGCCGCGACGCGCGCGATGTCGCTCGTGCCGGAGACCTTCTTGGAGCTCGCCTTTACGCTCTCGACGGCGGCCTTAACGCCCTTATCGATGCCGCGCTTCATTATCATCGGATTCGCGCCGGCGGCGACGTTCTTCATGCCCTCGCGTATAAACGCCTGCGCAAGCAGCGTGGCGGTGGTGGTACCGTCGCCCGCGACGTCGTTTGTCTTGGTGGCGACTTCCTTGACCATCTGCGCGCCCATGTTCTCAAACGGATCGTCGAGCTCGATGTCCTTGGCTATCGTGACGCCGTCGTTTGTGATGAGCGGCGAGCCGTACTTCTTGTCGAGGACGACGTTGCGGCCCTTCGGGCCGAGGGTTATCTTGACGGTGTCGGCAAGCTGGTTGACGCCGCGCTCGAGCGCACGGCGCGCATCCTCGCCGTAAAGGATTATCTTGGACATAATAACTTTGCCTCCCTAAATAAATTCGCAAAAAGTCCTTCGGACTTCCGAAAGACGGTTAGTCTTCCACTATCGCGAGAATGTCGCTCTGGCGGACGACGATGTACTCCTCGCCGTCGAGCTTTATCTCGGTGCCGGAATACTTGCTCGTGATAACGCGCTGACCGGGCTTGACCGTCATCTCGACCTCCTTGCCGTCGACGACACCGCCGGGGCCGACCTCGATGACCTCCGCCACCTGCGGCTTCTCCTGCGCGGCGCTGGTGAGGATGATGCCGCTCTTGGTGGTCTCCTCAGCCTCCACCATCTTGATGACCACTCTGTCTGCCAAAGGCTTGAGCTTCATGTATGAAATGCCTCCTTGAAGAACTTATTTTTGTTTTTAGCACTCTATACCTCCGAGTGCTAACATTATAAATTATATCCTGCTTTACTTCGGTTTTCAACGCCGGTTTCAGGCGGTTTCCCGCCGCAATTTTCCCAAATTTCCGAATGCTTCCGTTTT
>CANPWY010000044.1 GCA_947585215.1 uncultured Clostridia bacterium | reverse complement strand
CCGCGCGCTCGGCGCGGCGTACATAAACGGCCTCTTTGAGGCGTGGGAAAAGGCACTGCGGCGCGGCTGAATGTTTGCAGTCAGCGCGTAACTTGGATATTGCAAGGAGGAAACAATATGCAGAAAAACGTTCTGAACACCGACCTCACCGGCAAGGTCGCGGTCGTCACCGGCGCGGGCGGCGTGCTCTGCTCGTCGTTTGCGAAGGTTCTCGCGCGGGCGGGCGCGAAGGTCGCGCTCCTCGACCTCAATCTTCAGGCGGCGGAGAGCTTTGCGGCGGAGATACGCGCCGAGGGCGGCATCGCGAAGGCGTATAAGTGCGACGTGCTCGACCGCGAGGTCTGCTATTCCGTCGCAGACGCTGTGCTCCGTGACCTCGGCCCCTGCGATATACTGATAAACGGCGCAGGCGGGAACAACCCGCGCGCCACGACAGACAAGGAGTATTTCGAGCCGGGCGACCTCGACAGTGATGTCAAGAGCTTCTTCGATTTGGACAAGGGCGGCGTGGAGTTTGTGTTCAACCTCAACTTCATCGGCACGCTGATACCCACTCAGGCGTTCGCGCGGCAGATGATAGGCCGCGAAGGGTGTAACATTCTAAACATCTCCTCGATGAACGCCTACACTCCGCTCACGAAGATCCCCGCCTACTCCGGCGCGAAGGCGGCGGTGTCGAACTTCACTCAGTGGCTCGCCGTCCACTTCTCGAAGGTCGGCATACGCGTAAACGCGATAGCCCCCGGCTTCTTTTCGACAAAGCAGAATGCGTCCCTCCTATTCAACCCGGACGGCACGCCCACCGCGCGCACCGGCAAGATACTTGCCGCGACGCCGATGGGACGCTTCGGCAACAGTGAGAAAGAGCTCGCGGGCGCGGTGCTTTTCCTGCTCAATAACGACGCCGCGAGCTTCATCACCGGCGTCTGCATACCGATAGACGGAGGCTTCTCCGCCTACTCCGGCGTCTGAGCCGCGAAACGCGGACTACTACTGCTTATCGGAGGTAATTTCCATGGACAGCGTTTCCGAGAGGATAACCGAGACCGGCGTCGTGCCGGTGATAAAGCTGACTGATCCCGAGCGGGACGCCGCGCCGCTCGCGCGGGCGCTCCTCGCGGGCGATGTGCCGGTGGCGGAGGTGACCTTCCGCGCGGAGGGCGCGGCGAGGGCCATCGCCATAATGACGGAGACCTTCCCCGAGATGCTCGTCGGCGCGGGCACCGTCCTCACGACGGAGCAGGCGGACGAGGCAGCGGCGGCGGGCGCAAAGTTCATCGTCACGCCCGGCCTCGACCCGGAGATAGTTACCCACTGTCAGAAGAAGGGTCTGCCGGTCTTCCCCGGCTGCACCACGCCGACCGACTATCACACGGCGTTCAAGCTCGGGCTGAAGGTGCTGAAATTCTTCCCCGCAGAGCAGTCCGGCGGGCTCGCGAAGATAAAGGCGATGAGCGCGCCGTTTCCGATGTTCAAAATAATGCCGACCGGCGGCATATCTCTAAAAAACCTCGCGGAGTACATGGCGTGCCCCGTCGTGTGCGCGTGCGGCGGGAGCTACATGGTGTCCTCCGACCTCATAGAGGGCGGACGCTGGGACGAGATAACGGAGCTCTGCCGGAAGTCGCGCGAGATAGTGAAGGAGGTGCGGAAAAATGGCTAAGGTCGTCACCTTCGGCGAGCTGATGGTTCGCCTCCAGCCCTACAACTATGAGCGTTTCGTGCAGGCGAGCATGCTCGAATTCACCTTCGGCGGCGGCGAGGCGAACGTCGCGGTGTCGCTTGCAAACTTCGGGCTGGACTCCGTGTACGTCACAAAGCTCCCCGCCCACGCCATCGGGCAGGCCGCCCTCAACTCGCTCCGCCGCTACGGCGTGGACACGACGAAGATAGTGCGCGGCGGCGAGCGCGTCGGCATCTACTACAACGAGAAGGGCGCGAGCCAGCGCCCGAGCGTCTGCATCTACGACCGCGCACATTCCGCCATACAAGAGGCCGACCCCTCCGAGTTCGACTGGAGTGCGATTTTCGACGGCGCGGATTGGTTCCACTTCACCGGCATCACCCCCGCGCTCGGAAAAAACATGGTCGAGGCGTGTCTTGACGCGTGCGAGGCCGCAAAGGCGCGGGGCGTGAAGGTCTCCTGCGACCTCAACTACCGCGGAAAGCTCTGGACGCGCGGTGAGGCGCGCGAGGCCATGACGCGGCTCTGCCGGTACGTTGACATCTGCATAGCAAACGAGGAGGACGCGAAGGACGTCTTCGGCATCGAGGCGGAAAAGACCGACGTCACGGCGGGCGAGCTCAACCGCGAGGGGTATATCTCCGTCGCGCGTCAGCTTTCGGAGAGGTTCGGCTTTGAGAAGGTCGCGATAACCCTCCGCGAGAGCCGCTCCGCCTCCGACAACGACTGGAGCGGGATGCTCTACGACGCGCAAAGCGGCGAGGCTCGCTTCTCCAGGCGATACAGCCTGCACATCGTCGACCGCATCGGCGGCGGAGACAGCTTCGCCGGTGGGCTCATCTACTCGCTTCTCGACGGCAGGAGCGACACGGACGCGATAGAGTTTGCGGTGGCGGCCTCCGCGCTCAAGCATTCGGTGGAGGGCGACTTCAACTTTGCCACCGTCGCGGAAGTGGAAAAGCTCACCTCGGGCGACGGCTCCGGGAGAGTTCAGCGGTAGCCGTCCGTCAGAGATTTATTCGGAAGGGAGCACGGGATGAGAAAATTTGACAATAAGATACAGTATCTCAAGTATCAGGTCAGGCGTGAGGTCGCACGGCATGCGTGGAACGGCACTCTTCTCGAAAACATGCTCGACATTCCACACACAATAGTCCCCGGGAAAAAGCCCACCATGCGCTGCTGCGTCTACATGGAGCGCGCCATCCTCTCCGAGCGGGTAAAGATAGCCATGGGCGGAGACCGAAGCAATCCGAACGTCATCGAGGTCATCGACATTGCCTGCGACGGCTGCCCCGCTGCCGGCTACGAGATAACCGACTCCTGCCGGGGCTGCCTCGCTCATCGCTGTATGGACGTCTGCCCACGCGGAGCGATAGTCCTCGACCACAACCACATAGCGCACATCGACAAGACAAAGTGCGTCGAGTGCGGGCAGTGCGCGAAGGTCTGTCCTTACACCGCCATCATCAACCGCAAGCGCCCATGCCAGAGCGCGTGCAAACTGAAGGCCATTTCCTTTGATGAGGACAACGCCGCCGTTATTGAAGGCGACAGGTGCATTGCCTGCGGCGCGTGCGTCAACCAGTGCCCCTTCGGCGCGATGATGGACAAGAGCTTCATGCTCGAAGTGATAGAAATGCTGAAAAAGAGCGACGCCGGCAGGAACTTCCGCCTCTATGCGATAGTCGCACCGTCCGTCGCGAGCCAGTTTGCCTACGTCCGGCTCGGGCAGGTCATGAGCGGACTGCGCGAGCTCGGTTTCAGCGACGTCGTGGAGGCGGCGCTCGGCGCGGACATGGTCGCCCATGCGGAGGCGCGCGAGCTTGCGGAGAAGGGATTTCTCACGAGCTCCTGCTGTCCGGCGTTCGTGGAATACGTTAAGCTGGAATTTCCCGACCTCGCGGAGCACATATCGCACAATCTCTCCCCCATGGCGACGATAGCGAAGTACATAAAGGAGAAGGATCCATCGGCCATGACGGTGTTCATCGGCCCGTGTACCGCGAAAAAAGCGGAGATTCGCCGTGAGGAGGTGCGCCCGTACGTCGATTCGGTGCTCACCTTCGAGGAGCTTCAGGCACTCTTTGACAGCCGGGACATCGACCTCGGGGCGCTTGAGGACGCCGCGCCGGACGGAGCCTCCTACTTCGGCAGAAGCTTTGCCCGGAGCGGCGGCGTTGCCGCCGCCGTAAAGCAGGCTCTCGCGGAGCAGAATATCGACTTTGAGCTGAAGCCGATAGCCTGCGACGGTATCGAGGCCTGCCGCGCCGCCCTGCTGAAGAAGCGCGCCGGCACGCTCGACGCAAACTTCATCGAGGGCATGGCCTGCCCCGACGGGTGCATCGGCGGCGCGGGATGTCTTACATACGCCGCGCGCAACCGTTCAAAGATCGAGAGCTACGGCCGGGACGCCGGAGACAGGACGATCACGGACGCGATATCCGCACTGGAATAACCGCACAAATAACCGAAACAGAGCCGTGAAGCACTGCTTCACGGCTCTGTTTGTTTTAAGTATCTGCAAAGCGCGGCTTTGCGTATCCGTCAAGTGTGGCTCTAAACGGAGTAGCGCCCTATCACTTCCTCCGCGACGGCTCTGCGCGGGACGCACATATCCATCGCGCGCTTCTCTATGTAACGGTGCGCCGTGGGCTCGTCCATCTTCTCGCGGTCGATAAGGAGCCACTTCGCGCGGTTGACAAGGCGTATCTCCTCCATCTTCTCGCCGATGGAGAGCTCCTTGCGCTCTAGGCCGCGCAGACGTTCCCGCGCGCTTGCCATCCAGCCGAGCGCGAGCGCGAACGCAGAGCGCGACACCGGCTTCGGGAGCAGGAAAACCCCGTGCTCCGCCGCCGCCTCGTACACCTCATCGTATACGTCTTCGCGCGCGAGCAGGAGCACCACCGTGCCCTGCCGCTCGCAGGCGTCCACGGCAAAGTCTATGCCGCCGCCGTCCGGCAGAGGGGAGTTTACGATGACAAAGTCGTAGGAGCGTTCGGCCGCCGCACGGCGCGCCGCGCCGACGCTCGGTACGGTGCGCACCGGGTCGTAGGAGGTCTCGGGAAGCATGGACTTCACGGAGGAGTTCAAATTTTCGGACGCAGAGACGAGAAGAACGCTGTACACGCGCTCCTTCAGGCTCATGGCTCTCCCCTCCTCCCGAGTTTGGTTTAAGTCCCGGCGCTATTTCCCGCAGTAGATGTCAAGAATAGCCTTCGGAACATGGTTCCTTATGAATTCGCTCTCCCTCGCCGCGCGGCGCGCCTCGTCGAGGCTCTCCGGCAGCTTCTCGAAGCCCGCAAGCGTCTCCTCGGACGCCTGATAGAGGTTGAAGTCCGCCACCATCGGTAGGGAGAGCTTGCGCTCTATGCCCTGAAGCCCCGCGTATATCATCAACGTGTAGGCTAGGTACGGGTTTGAGAGCGGGTCGGGCGAGCGAAGCTCTGCCCTGCGGTACTCACCCTCCGCCGCCGGTATGCGCACGAGCTGCGAGCGGTTCTCACTCGACCAGGAGATGTACTTCGGCACCTTGTGACCTCCGAATCGGCGGTAGGAGTCCTCCGTCGGGTTGAGGAACGCGGTCATGCATCGGACGTTTGCGAGTATGCCCGCTATCGTCTCCGGCAGGACGTCCGCTCCGTCCTTCGACTTCACCGACATATTGATGTGGCATCCGTTGCCCGGCGCGTCCTCGAGCGGCTTCGGGCCGAAGTCGGCGACGAGGCCGTTCCTGTGCGCCACCGTCCGCACGACGGTCTGGAAGGTCATCGCATCGTCCGCGGCAGTCAGCGGGTCGGAGTAACGGAAGTCTATTTCGTTCTGCCCCGGGCCCTCCTCGTGGTGCGAGCGCTCGGGGCGGATGCCCATCTTCTCGAGGGTAAGGCAGATCTCGCGGCGGATGTTCTCGCCCTTGTCGTCCGGCGCGAGGTCCATGTATCCCGCGCGGTCGTAGGGTATCTTCGTCGGCTCGCCGTTCTCGTCCTGCATGAAGAGGTAGAATTCCTGCTCCGCGCCGAAGGAAAAGCTGTAACCCGCCCTCTCCGCGTCTTCGACGGCGCGGATGAGCAGGCGGCGCGTGTCGCATTCAAACGGACGCCCGAAGGGATAGGTCACGGTGCAGTACATCCGCACGACGCGCCCGTGCTCCGGCCGCCAGGGCAGGACCGCGAGCGTGTGCGGGTCGGGGTGCAGCAGCAGGTCGGAATGTGTCTCGTCTCCGAATCCGCGCACGGCGGAGCCGTCAAAGGTTATCCCGTTCTCGAACGCGCGCGGAAGCTCCCCCGGCATCAGTGAGATGTTCTTCTGCCTCCCGAACACGTCGCAGAACGCGAGGCGGATGAACTTCACATCCTCCTCGTTCACATATTGGATTACTTCCTGTTCCGTGTATTTCATAGCCCTGCCTCTCTTTACTCAGTTTGAGACATACATGCGCTTGTACGGGTTTTTGCTGTCCGGCGTGACGACGGTGAACGGAGACGCAAGTATCTCCCCCACGTCCGCGCCGAAGAGCGCGCAGTACTCAGCGACGTACTTCCGCAGCTCCTCCATGTCCGCCTTCTCTGCGGGGCGGGCGGTCACCTGCGCCGGGAAGAGAACGTCATGCCCGTCTCCGCGAAGGAAGAGCTTTCCGCCGTGCATACCCGTACACGAGAAATTGCCGACTATCCTCCGTCCGTTTGCGCCGAGCCCTAGGACGACTATGACGCCGCCCGCCTGATACTCCCCGAGGAAGCTCCCGGTGCATCCGCCTATGACCATCAGCGGAACCTTGTTCTTGTACTCCTTCATGTGTATGCCCGCGCGGTAACCGGCGTTGCCCCGGACGAAGATGCTTCCCCCGCGCATGGCGTATCCGACGGCGTCGCCGACGCTTCCGTGGATGACTATCCTTCCGTCGTTCATCGTGTCCCCGACGGCGTCCTGCGCGTTGCCGTGAACGGTTATCTCCGCGCCGTCCAGATACGCGCCGAGCGCGTTGCCGGGGATGCCGTCTATACGGATATTTCTCGCGGACATTCCCGCGCCTATGAACCTCTGTCCGCAGCAGTTATCTATTTCGACGTCGCCCTCGGCGGCTCTCACGCGCTCGCCGAGCGTCCTGAAGTCGAGGCCGTTCGCGTCCAGTACAGTCATTATACCACACCTCCGAACTTTTTTCTGCGGGTTTCGGGAGAAAATGCGGCGGTCGTCGCGGTTTTTTTCAGAAGCTCGAAGTCGACCTCCGAGAGCGGCGTCCTCTCCCGAATCAGTGACGTGTATATGCCTGCTCTCTCCGTACCGCCGACGAGGATGAAGCCCGCGAGACGGCCGTCCTTCACATAGAACCGCTTCAGCCCGCCGTCCGACTCTTCCTCGAATACCTCCGAGTCCTCGGCGGAGCAGGTCCCGGCGCTCATGATGTGCAGGCCGAAGAAGCCTATCGAGTTCATCGGGACGGCCTTGTCAAACGTCTCGTCTCCGCCCGCCATGTTCACTCCTGCGCAGTGTCCCTGAATATAGGCGTTAGGGAGTATCGCCATAACCTTCCGCTTGCCGCAGGATATGTCCTCGCTCTCGGTGCAGTCCCCAGCGGCGAAAACCTCCGGCAGACTTGTGCTCATCCGATGGTCGACGACTATGCCGCGCCCGGTTTCTCCGCCGGCGCCACGCACAATCGCGCTGTTCGCGCGGACGCCTACCGCGAGGACGAGCAGGTCAAACTCCACCGTCCCGCCGCCGGTCATGACGGCGCGGTTTTCTTCAAAGCGCGCGACGCTCTCCGAAAGCATGAGGCGTATGTCGTTTCTTTTCAGGCACTCCTCCACCGGCGCGGCGGCGCTGTCGTCAAGGATACTCGAAAGCACCCTCGGCGCGAGGTCGCAGACCGTTATCTCCGCGACGCGGCCGTGAAGTCCCTCCGCGCACTTCAGTCCGATGAGCCCCGCGCCTACGATGAGCACGCGGCTCTTTTCGTCCGCCGCCGCGTCGAGAGCGAACATGTCGTCCATCGTCATGAACGAGAAGCGGTCCTTCACCGTCTCAAGTCCCTCAAACTTCGGCACGAACAGCGATGAGCCGGAGGCGACGCACAGCGCGTCATACGGGAGCGACGAGCCGTCGTCAAGCGCGACGGTCTTATGCTCCGCGTCAATTCGGACGGCTCTCCTGCCGTACAGCACCTCGCATCCGTTCTTCTCGTAGAAGTCGTCCGGGCGGTAGTTCATCTTTTCCTGAGTCGTCTTTCCCTCGAGGAAGTAGGATATAAGCGGGCGGCAGTAGACCGGGCGGCGCTCCTCCGATACGACGGTTATCGCGCCCTCAGCATCCGCCGAGCGTATGCCCTCGATACAGCCCGCGGCGGCGGTCCCGTTGCCGATTATCACATATTTCTTCATCCCGTCACCTCTCCTCGTAGACTATCGCCCGGTTCGGGCATCCCGTGACGCACGCCGGCTCGCCGCAGGAGTTTTGCAGGCAGAGCTCGCACTTCTGCATGACGCCGTCCCCGTCCGGCGCTAGCGCACCGTATGGACAGACGAGGACGCAGGTGAGACATCCGACGCACTTCTCGCGGTCTATGCGTATCACGCCGTCCTCCTGACGGAGTGCCCCCGCGATACAGCTTTTCACGCAGATCGGGTCGGTGCAGTGGCGGCAGGACACGGCGTAGGAGATTTTGTCGTTCTCCTCGATGTGTATCCTCGGATAAATAGGCTTTCCTTTCAGCGCCGTCGCCATATCCGGCTTGCCGGAGTTTGCGAACGCGCAGTTGTACTCGCAGAGGTGACAGCCGAGGCACCATTCCTCGTTTACATATACTCTCTTCATTCTCTCTACTCCCCCGCGTGCGAGATACCGAGTATCTCGAGTTCTTTTTCGTTGAGGTCGACGCCCCGGAGCATCATGCGGTTGCCCTTCAGCGCCTCTATCGAGTTTATGCCCATGCCGCCCATCAGCTCCATTATCTCGTGCCGCCACGCGGTCATGAGGTTTATGAGCCGCTCGCTGCCTATATCCGGGTTCAGACGCTTCACGAGCTCCGGGCGCTGTGTCGCTATTCCCCAGTTGCAGTTGCCGGTGTTGCAGGTGCGGCAGAGATGGCACCCGAGCGCGAGCAGTGCCGCCGTCGCGACGTAGCACGCGTCCGCACCGAGCGCAATCGCCTTGACGACGTCGGCGGCGCTTCGGATGCTTCCGCCCACCACGAGCGACACGTTGCCGCGTATCCCCTCGTCGCGCAGACGGCGGTCGACGGAGGCAAGCGCAAGCTCTATCGGTATGCCGACGTTCTCACGTATGAGCGTCGGCGCGGCGCCGGTGCCGCCGCGGTATCCGTCTATCGCGATTATGTCCGCGCCGCTCCGCGCGATGCCGCTCGCGATGGCGGCGATGTTGTGAACCGCCGCGACCTTGACTATTACGGGCTTTTTGTACGCCGTCGCCTCCTTGAGCGAGTAGACGAGCTGGCGCAGATCCTCTATCGAGTAGATGTCGTGGTGCGGAGCGGGAGATATGGCGTCCGAGCCCTCGGGGATCATCCTTGTCCGCGAGACGTCGCCCACTATCTTCGTGCCGGGCAGGTGCCCGCCAATACCCGGCTTCGCGCCCTGACCCATCTTTATCTCTATCGCCGCGCCGGCCTCGAGGTAGTTCTTGTGGACGCCGAAGCGTCCGGACGCCACTTGGACTATCGTGTTCTTGCCGTAGCGGTAGAAGTCCTCGTGAAGTCCGCCCTCGCCGGTGTTGTAGCATATCCCGAGCGCCTCTGCGGCGCGCGCAAGCGACGCGTGTGCGTTGTAGCTTATCGAGCCGTAGCTCATCGCGGAGAACATCACCGGCATGGAGAGGTCTATCTGCGGGGAGAGGTCTGTCTTGAGCTTTCCGTCCGGACCGCGCTCGGTGCGCGAGGGCTTCTTGCCGAGGAACACACGCGTCTCCATCGGCTCGCGGAGCGGGTCGATGGAGGGATTCGTGACCTGCGAGGCGTTTATGAGTATCCTGTCCCAGTAGACCGGCTGGGGCTTGGGGTTGCCCATAGCCGAGAGCAGTACGCCGCCGCTCGACGCCTGCCGGTACACCTGCTTTATCGTGTCCGGCTGCCAGTTCGCGTTCTCGCGGAAGGTGCAGTCGCTCTTCACTATCTTGAGCGCCCGCGTCGGGCAGAGCGAGACGCAGCGCTGACAGTTGACGCACTTCGTCTCGTCCGAGAGCATCGCCCCGCGCTCCTCGTTGTAGCTGTGTACCTTGTTCGAGCACTGCCGCTCGCAGACGCGGCAGGCAATGCACCTGTCGCTGTTCCGAACGACCTCGAACTCGGGGAATATGAAATCTACGGCGCTCAAAGCTCCACACCCTCCTTCACTCTGACTATCACCGGTTCTCCGCCGAACGGCGCGCGTATCTCACCTACGTCCGGCTCCATCGTGCGTATGGCGGCCTCCTCGCTTGCGATAAACACCTTGTCGTCCTTCTCGCCCACGACCATCGAGCGGAGCTTGAGGCGGTCGTTGAGGGCCATCAGCCCGCCGGTGAAGCCGAAGACTATCGAGAACGGCCCCGTCACGAGCAGGCTCGAATACACCGTGCGGAGGTAGGTGTTGAGCCGCCTGTCCTCCTCGCTCGGCTTGTTTGCTATCGTGCTCCAGAACGGCGCCGCAATTACGGCGGACGCCTCCTCGAGAGTGAGTCCCTGCACCCGGAGCAGATAGTCCATGATGTAGGTCATGACCTCGGTGTCGGTCTGGAGGGTACACTTGTAGCCGAACATCTCTATGTAGCGGCGGTTAGCGTCGTAGGAGGATATTTCGCCGTTGTGGATTATCGAGTAGTCGAGCAGTGTGAACGGGTGCGCGCCGCCCCACCAGCCGGGGGTGTTCGTGGGATAGCGCCCGTGACCCGTCCAAGAATAGCCCTCGTACTCTTCGAGCTTGTAGAACTCGCCGACGTCCTCCGGAAAGCCCACCGCCTTGAACGCGCCCATGTTCTTCCCGCTCGAAAAGACGTAAGCGCCCTCCGCCTCCGAGTTTATCTTCATCACCGTCTCCGCGACGAACGCCTTCTCGTCGAGCTGCAGCGACGCGAGGACGCTCTTCAGCGGTGCGACAAAGTAGCGCCAGATTATCGGCTCGTCGGTGATGGCGGGTATCTTCCGCGTGGGGATTATCTCGGACTGGACTATCTCGAACCGCTTCTCAAGGAAGCGCTCGCAGTTCTCGCGCGCCGTGCGGTCGTCAAAGAAGATGTGCAGTGCGTACAGCTCCCTGTATTCGGGATATATCCCGTAGCCCGCAAAGCCTCCGCCGAGGCCGTTTGAGCGGTCGTGCATCGGCTTCATGGCGTTTGTTATGAGTTCGCCCGTCATCTTCTTTCCTTCGCGCGAGATGACGGCGGCTATCGCGCACCCCGATGGGATGCGAACCTCGCCTTCAAGCTTCATTCCGTCTCATTCCTTTCGGAAAAAATAAAAGCGCCCATTTCGGCGCGGCAAACTGCCCCGCCGAAATGAACGCCATTGCTCATTTCCTTTACATTATATCCCGCCGCCGCAGCGTTGTCAAGGCGGAAGCAGCGGTTTCACCCCGTCCGCAAAAAAATCTGTTGACAAACGGAATTTTCCGGCGTATAATTCGTTGCGTAAAGGCAAAGGCGTCTTTGGTGCTCCGGCACTGAAGACGCCTCATTTTTTGTCCGCAAGCAGAGCTTCGGACATCAGCGAAAGGGAGAAGCAAAGAATATGAGCAACATACCCGACTATTTTGGCAGCCTTGTGTTCGACGACCGCGTCATGAAGGCGACTCTCGCCGCAGACGTATACAGCTCCCTCAGGAGAACTATAGACGAGGGCGCTCAGCTCGACCCGGAGGTGGCGGACGCCGTCGCCGTCGCAATGAAGGACTGGGCTGTCGCCCACGGCGCGACGCACTACACCCATTGGTTCCAGCCGCTCACCGGCATCACGGCGGAGAAGCATGACAGCTTCATCTCCCCCTCCCCGGACGGCGGCGTCATCATGTACTTCTCCGGCAAGGAGCTCATAAAGGGCGAGCCGGACGCGTCCAGCTTCCCCTCCGGCGGCATCCGCGCCACATTTGAGGCACGCGGCTACACCGCGTGGGACCCGACCTCCTACGCCTTCATCAAGGGCAAGACCCTCTGCATACCGACGGCGTTCTGCTCCTACGGCGGCGAGGCGCTCGACAAGAAGACTCCCCTCCTCCGCTCGATGGACGCCCTCAACCGTCAGGCGCTCCGCATCCTCCGGCTGTTTGGAAACGACACGGTGAAGTGCGTCCGCAGCTCGGTGGGGCCGGAGCAGGAATACTTCCTCATCACCAAGGAGATGTATGACAAGCGCCCCGACCTGCGCTTCACCGGCCGCACGCTCTTCGGCGTGAAGCCGCCGAAGGGTCAGGAGATGGACG
>CANPWY010000043.1 GCA_947585215.1 uncultured Clostridia bacterium | reverse complement strand
GAGCTGCGGCCGGGGATAGTCCACCGTATCGATAAGGACACGTCCGGCCTCATCGTCGTGGCGAAGAACGACTTCGCGCACCTCTCCCTCGCGGAGCAGATAAAGGAGCACACCGCGCGGCGCACCTACGAGGCGATAGTGCGCGGAGGCTTCCGTGAGGACAGCGGCACCGTAGACGCGCCGATAGCGCGCGACCCGCGCGAGCGGAAGCGGATGGCTGTCGTGCCGGACGGACGCGAGGCGGTGACGCATTGGCAGGTGCTTGCGCGCTACGGCGGCTGGACGCACGTCCGATGCGTGCTCGAGACCGGCAGGACGCACCAGATACGCGTCCACATGGCGCACATCGGCCACCCCGTCGCGGGCGACCCGCTCTACGGCGGGCGGGACGAGCTCGCCGTCGGCGGACAGTGTCTCCACGCGCGCGAGCTCGAGTTCACTCACCCGAGAAGCGGTGAACGGCTGCATTTTACTACCGAGCTGCCGGACTATTTTAAAAAGGTGTTGACAAAGCTCGAAAACAATGTAAAATAGAACTTGACCGTAAACGGAGCGCCGTCCGGGAGCTCCGACAAGCGAATATGCGCAGGGGCGCTGGGGGTCATCCCCGGCTGTGATCGCGGCAAAATGCAGGCGCGGGTCCCTTTGACCTGATCCGGGTAATGCCGGCGTAGGGAAGTGCTAAGACTGCATTGATCTATACGGAAGAACAGTGTACCGCATGCACCTCATCGGGTTCGCTTGCGGTACATTTTATTTTGGGAGGCAGAATTATGTCTGCAAAGAACAGCACGGCTCCTGCCGGCGGCAGGAGAGTAAGGACAGCCATCCTCGCGCTCTGCGAGGGCGCGCTCATGGTGGCGCTCGCAACCGGACTTGACTTCCTCAAGCTCTGGGAGATGCCGCAGGGCGGCTCGATAACTCTCGCGATGCTCCCGCTCTGCTTCTATGCGGTGCGCTGGGGCGTTCCGGAGGGCCTCATTGCGTCGTTTGTGTACGGCCTCATTCAGCTCATGTTCAACGGCGGTTTTGCGATAGGCTGGCAGAGCGTCCTCGGCGACTACCTTGTCGCGTTCACGGCGGTCGGTCTCGCGGGCCTCGGCCACGGCAAGTCGGGCGGCATCTTCTGGGGTTCGCTCGTGGGCTGCCTCGCGCGCTACGCCGTTCACTACGTCGTCGGCGCGACCGTCTGGGCGGAGTACATGCCGGAGATATACTGCGGCCTCAAGATGAGTAGCCCGTGGTTCTACTCGCTCATATACAACGGCATCTACATGATACCCTGCACGGTGCTCGCGCTCGTCGTCCTCTGCCTGCTCAACAAGCCTATGCGCCGCTACCTGAACGGCGCGGACATGAGCCCGACCTTCGGCTTCACCTTCGGCGGACTGACCGCCGTCGTCGTCGGACTCATCGGTATCTGGTACGGCGTCGTCACGAATAACGACGCGGAGGTCTCCGGCGCCACCGGCACCGTCTTCCTCGTCCTCGGGATAATCTTTGCCGTGGGAGGACTCGCGCTCCTCGTCACGGGCCTCATACGCCGCAGGAAGCAGGCGTCCGCCGAGTAAGCGGAAAAACAAAAGCGACTGCCGCTGACGGCGGCAGTCTGTCCGAAAAGCAAACCGTCGGCACACCGGGGAACCGGTGCGCCGACGGTCTTTATTCGGTATTCGGTTTTTACTTGTGGACGGCAAACCCAAATTTGCCGGGCTCATTTGGAAAATCGCAGATAAAATTGCGAGTTACAGCTCGACTTTTCCGAAAGCGTCAAACCTGTTGCCCGGCACATTTCGATAAACAGCTCCATATTCTGCGTATCCCTTTTCACAATGCCGTAGGTGGTGTGTACTACCGTTCCGGCGGCATCGACTTCAAGGCTTACGTCAAAAGGAACGGGATATGCGCTCGGAATCACGGCGTCCCAGATATGAAAAGTGCCGCCCTGCTTCAAAACTCGGTATACTTCCCCAACTGCTTTCTTTTGTTCTTCCCGGGACATATACATCAGGGAATAAAAGGCCGTTGCGTGGTCGAATGTACACCCGTCAAAAGAAAGGGACGTCGCATCCATCAATATTTTCGTGCAAATGTCCGGAGCTTCGTCAAGCTCCTCCCGGAGATTATCAACGGATGTCACCTGTTTCCGATAAACCCGGCTGATAATGCCCTCTCCGCCGCCCCCGATATCCAAAATCTTACCCGTGAGGGTTTTGTCTATCCTGATTTTATGTTCTTCCGACATTGCGGCAAATTCCTCCTTGAATCCCGAGCTGTTCAGTTTAGTTCAAAAAGAATGCTCCTCACGCACGACTTACCAGCATATCGGCAAAATGAGTAATATCCTCCGCAAACTCCCGCGGCTGTTCCAAGGCGGTGAAATGACCGCCGCGCGCCATATTGGTGTATCGGACCACGGGATAGTGCTTTTCCACCCACTCCCTTGGCACCGGAAGAACATCGTGGGGAAAGGCCGCGATGGCTGTCGGTACGGTAATTTCTCCCATCGGAGGCAAGGTAAAACTGTTCCCGTGGTAGGCACGGATGGAGGTATATCCCGTGTTCGTCATCCAGTATAAGGTCAGGCAATCGCAGAGGTCATCCATCGTCAGCAGAGGCCAGTCGCTCCATGAGTGGTATTTTTCCACGATCCATGCGGCCATCCCGGCCGGAGAATCACTGAGCATAAACGCCAGAGTTTGGGGCTTTGTGCTGTTGATGTTGATATAGGCTCCCTCCATCCGTGTCCATTCCAGGGCACGGCGCTTATAGTCCAGCTCTGAAGGTGTGAGCACATCATCGGCTGACGCAACAATGGCTCCCGCAGAGCCTACATCTGTCAGATATATTCCTCTGACCTCTTTCGGATAGCGGGCCGCCAGATAGCACGTCACTCCTCGACCCATATCGCCGCCTGACGCTATGTATTCCCTGTATCCGAGCACCTCAGTCATCAGCTTATGCCAGAGTTCCGCGACCTCGGCGTTATTGAGAAAGCCCTTCGGCGGCAGCGTTGAAAAGGCAAACCCCGGCAGAGAGGGCACCACAAGGTCAAATTCGGATAGCAGCGGAAACGCCTTCGCGTAGCGGAGGAAGCTGTCCGGCCAGCCGTGTGTCAGCAGCAGCGGCAGCGAGCCTTTGCGGGAACCGGGGATATGAAAGAAATGAATTGTCACCCCATCCAGTTCACAGGTAAACTGCGGATATTGGTTGAGTTCAGCCTCCTTTCGCCTCCAATCATAGCTGTCTCTCCAGTATGTCAGAAGCGATGAAAGGTAGTGTACATCCGTCCCCAGCGACCAGTTATCCCCCTCTATCGGTTCAGGCAGCCTTGTCATGCTTATCCGGCGGCGAAGCTCCTCAAATTGTTCATCGGCAAAATGAATATGAAAATCCGTTTTCACTTTCAAAGTCCCCCTTTCAAAGCCTCGTTCAGTAAGAATTATACCAGTTTCATTTCCTGAAGACAAGTATAAATAATGTATTCGCACATATGTCATAGTTCCCGATTACCATTGTTTTTGACCGCCCCCACGGACGCTTCATTTTTATATTACAGCCGTATTGACCGAAGCGCCGATATGTGCTATATTGACCTTTGGCAGAAACAATGATTTTTCGGAGGACTGTATGGCACACACGCGCGACATGACATCCGGGAGCCCGGCGCGGCTCCTTACGGGCTTTGCCGTTCCGCTGATGCTCGGGAGCATCTGTCAGCAGCTGTATACTATGGTGGACGCGGCGGTCGTCGGCAAGTGCATCGGCCTCGAAGCGCTCGCGTCCATAGGCGCGGCGGATTGGCTGAACTGGCTCGTCCTCGGTATGATGATGGGCTTCACACAGGGATTCACGATACTCACGGCGCAGCGCTTCGGCGCGGAGGACGGCGAGGGACTGCGGAAGTCGGTGACGCAGTCGATAATCATGACCGTCGTGATTTCCGCCGTCGTCACCGCTGTGAGCCTCGCCGCGATGCGCCCGGTGCTCCGCCTATTGAAGACGCCGGAGGAGAGCTTCGCTGGCGCCGTGCAGTACCTATCGGTGATGTTCGGCGGGATAATCGTCATGGCGGGCTACAACGTTATGAGCTCGATACTCCGCGCCCTCGGCGACAGCCGCAACCCGCTCATAGCGATGATAATAGCGAGCGTGATGAACGTTGTGCTCGACCTGCTCTTTGTGCCGGTGTTCCATTGGGGAATACTCGGCGCGGGGATAGCGACCGTGCTCGGGCAGGTGTTCAGCTGTGTATACTGCGCCGTCTGCGTCTTCCGCGTGCCTACGCTTGCGATGAAGAAGGAGGACTGGCGGTTCTCGAAGCCGGTCGTGCGCGAGATAATGCGCCTCGGCTCGCCGATGGCGTTCCAGAACGGCATCATCGGTGCGGGCGGACTTGCCGTGCAGTACGTCGTCAACGGCTTCGGCTACGTCTTTGTCGCCGGCTTCACCGCGACGAACAAGCTCTACGGACTGCTCGAACTCGCCGCGACGAGCTTCGGCTACTCGATGGCGACCTACTCCGGGCAGAACCTCGGCGCGGGGAAGTACGATAGGATACGGCGCGGCCTCCGCACGGCGGCGCGGATAGGCTTCGGCGTGGCGGTCTGCATCGGCGCGGCGATGTTCCTCTTCGGCTCGAAGCTGATAGGGCTGTTTGTCTCCGACCCGGATCCGGAGGTCGTGCGCGAGGCGATACGCGTCGGCAATACATACCTCCGATTCATGGCCGTGGGACTGCCGATACTCTACATGCTCCACATCTACCGCTCGGCAAATCAGGGCATGGGGGACACGTTCATGCCGATGCTGAGCGGCATGGCGGAGCTCGCGATGCGCGTCTCGGTGGCGCTGTTTCTCCCGCTCGCACTCGGCGAGACCGGCATCTACTTTGCGGAGGTCGTCGCGTGGGCGGGCGCTGTGTGCATACTCATCCCCGCCTACTACCGGAATATCCACAAGTACCCGCACGACGGTGCGGAGTGACCGCCGCGCGATTTTAGCGCGCAAATATGACGTTCGGAGTGTGATTTTATGACCGAAAAGGAAAAGATGCTCGCGGGCGAGTGGCACGACGCAAACTTCGACGCGGACCTTCTCGCGGAGCGCGCGAAGGCCGAGTCGCTCTGCTTTGACTTCAATATGTCGCGGCCGGGGAGCGCGGAGCAGCTCGCCGCGCTGAAAGCGCTGCTCGGTGCGGACATACCGGACGGGCTCACCGTCCTCGCACCGGTCTACTTTGACTACGGAGCGCGCACGCGGCTCGGCGAGGGCACGTTTGTCAATCACGGCTGTTACTTCATGGACGGCGGCGCCATCGAGATAGGGAAGAACGTCTTCATCGGCCCGTTCTGCGGCTTCTACACCGCGAGCCATCCGATGGACTACGCGACGAGAAATAAGGGACTGGAGCGGGCGCTGCCGATACGCATAGGCGACAACTGCTGGTTCGGCGCGAACGTGTCCGTCCTGCAGGGTGTCACGATAGGGAGCGGGTGCGTAATAGCGGCGGGGAGCGTAGTCACGCGCGACCTGCCCGACAACTGCCTCGCCGCCGGCGTCCCCGCCGTCGTGAAGAAATACATTGAGCAGCAGGACGCGGGCATATAACGGAGAATTGATATGATAACGATAGAGCTTCGGGATAAGAACAGATACGAAGTGTTTTCTTCCGGGGAAAGCATCGGATTTGTCTCTACACGGCGCAACCCGTTTCATGCGCGAACCTGCTATCTGAACCTTGAGCTTACATGGTACGAACCGCCGTGCGCGGAGGAATTGTTTAAGTTGCTGCGGGCGGAGCTTCACCGTCCGCTTCAGGTCATGCTTTACTCTTGGGAACGCGAGAAATGCTCCTTTTTGGTGGCGGGAGGTTTTCAAAGAAAACGCCGCTGCTATGAAATGGAAGTAGGCAGGAAAGACCTTACCGTGCCGATAGAGGGCGATTTGCCGAAAGCGGAGACCGTGCGAGGCGAAACCCCCTACTCGGATTGCTGTGAGCTGCTCTACGAAAGCTATGCCGGAACCCACGAGGCGGTGAATCCGCTGACAGCGGACAGGGAGACGTTTTGCCGGGCTTTGCCGGACAAAGTTCTGTACGCTGTGGAAGACGGCGGGATCGCACATTTTGCCTTTGCAGATGAGAACGAGATAGCCTACGTCGGTACTGTCCGGCAGTCGGGGTTTCGGAGCTTTGCCTGTGCGCTGCTTGCCGAAATGTTTTGCCGCTACGACACTGTCTCGTTTGAATGTGACGACTGCGATCCGGCCGCAATGGAGCTGAAATCGTTTTTCCGCACTTCGAATGAGGACTCCTACGATACCTACATTCTTGATTGAGCAGGACAGCCGGACACATGGCAGACGACGGCGTTTTTTGAAAACAAGGAAGGTACAGAGTGCCTTCCTTTTTTGTGCGCCGATTTCTGCAAAGGCATTGACAAACGGAAATAGTTGATGTATCATCTATCCTGATGGTTGACAGGTCAACGATTGGGAGGAGGCGGTCGTTTGGACATCACATACCGCGAGATAACGAAGATAGCGCGCGAGGTCGAGAAGTTCACCGTGAGGACGCTCCGCGCCGACGGGATAGGTTCCGGCGAGCTCGACGTTCTGCACGCCGTTCGGAAGTCCCCCGGCGTCACGCAGGCGGAGATCTGCCGGGAACTCGGCATAGACAAGGGACTCGTCGCGCGGCAGACGCGCAGTCTAGAGGCGAAGGGGTACGTCACCCGACGCGACGACCCGTCCGACGGGCGGAGCCGCCGTCTCTATCCCACCGAGGCGGCGGAACGGCTCAAGACCTCGAAGGCGCACATCGAGGCGGAGTTCTACTCGTGGCTCCTCGAGGGACTGGACGAAGGCGAGAGGGAGCAGTTCGCGCGCCTGCTCGACACGCTGTACCGGCGGTGCAAGGAGGAGAGCCGCGGAGGCTTCAAGGATGTCACGGCGAGACTGAAGGAGGGAGAAACGAAATGAGCGGCAAAAAGGGAAAACGCCTGTCCCAGGCGATGATATTCATACTGCTTTTCGGGATAGTGAGCCTGTTTTCGGACATGACGCACGAGGGCGCGTCGAGCATACGCGGGGCGTATATGTCGCTCCTCGGCGCGTCGGCTGGTACGATAGGCTTCATATCCGGACTGGGCGAGCTCATAGGCTACTCGATGCGCTACGTCTTCGGAAAGCTCACCGACAGGACGAAGCGCTACTGGACGATGACGATAGCGGGCTATGTGCTGGACGTCCTCGCGGTCCCGGCGCTCGCGCTCGTGGGGGAGCACGGATGGATTTTCGCGTGTCTTCTGCTCGTCATTCAGCGAATGGGCAAGGCGATAAAGAAGCCCGCCAAGGATACGATAATGTCGTTTGCCGCGTCGCAGGAGGGCGTCGGCAAGAGCTTCGGCATACAGGAGGCGCTCGACCAGATAGGCGCGTTCCTCGGCCCGGTGCTGCTCTACCTCGTCATGCTCTTCAAGACCGACGGGACGACGTTTGCGGTGTATTCGACCTGCTTTGCGGTGCTCGCGATACCCGGCGCGATAACGCTCGTTTTGCTCCTCATTACGCGCCGCAGGTTCCCGAACCCGGAGAACTTCGAGCCGACGCCGAAGGAGTACATCCCGTTCAAAATGAAGAAGGAATTTGTCCTCTACATAGCGGGAATAAGCCTGTTCGCGTTCGGATTCATCGACTACTCGATAATCATAATGCACGTCTCGAACACCTACGCCGGCCTCGCGGAGGGACTGGCGGAGACCGGGTCGCTCGTCACAAGCGGAAATCTGCCGCTTCTCTACGCCGGAGCGATGCTCGTGGACGCCGTCGCGGCGCTGTTCTTCGGGATGCTCTACGACAGGAAGGGCGCAAAGGCGCTGGTGCTCTCGACGGTGATCTCCGCGCCGTTTGCGGTGCTCGTATTCGCGGCGCACTCGGTGCCGACGGTGCTTGTCGGCATAGCCCTCTGGGGCGTCGGGATGGGCGCGCAGGAGTCGATACTCAAGGCCGCAGTCACGCGCATGGTGCCGAAGGACTCCCGCGCCACCGGGTACGGCATCTTCGAGTGCTCGTTCGGGGCGTTCTGGTTCCTCGGGAGCTGGCTGCTCGGCGTACTGTACGACATAAGCGTTCCCGCGATGGTGGCGGTGTCAGTCGCAGCACAGCTCGCGGCGATACCGCTCTACATCCTCTCCGCACGCGCGGAGAAGAGGTCGGCGTTCGCATCTGCCGACCGCCGCTGAAGCGTGTGAGCAAAAACCGGAGCTTTGCAAAATGCGAAGCTCCGGTTTTGTTTGTCCCTGCACTGCCGGCAAGGTTCGAGCGATGCTTTCAGCGCCGCGCGAATTTGTCGAAAAATGTTGACAACCTGCGCGGTATGGTGTATTATTTACTTAATTGGTTGACGTTTAACTGATTGAGAGAAGACGGTTCCTCTATAGACCGCAATGCCGCGGGACGGAGAGACGGCGCAGTGCGTGAACGGCGTCGTCGTGCGGCGGAGACAGCGGCTCCGCTTTATTTTGTGAGGAGGATATGATGTATCGAAAGAAAGGCTCTATGGGGGCGCGTATAGGTGCGTACCTTTTGGACAATCTGATTATCGGTGTGATCTGCTCCTGGATGGTTTTGGTTCCGTATCTTTTCGTGTCGTACCCCCTCATAGTGTTTCTCTACTACGGACTGTGTGAAGGCAGCAGCATGAGCGCTTCGCTTGGCAAGCGGGCATGCGGCCTTATCGTGGTGGATGAGTCCGGCGCGCCTTTGAGCTACGGTACGGCGTTCCTGCGGGCTCTCTGCCGTCTGCTTTCCGCGATGATACTCGGCATCGGCTTTATAATCGGCCTGTTTGATGAAGAAGGCAGGACCCTTCACGACAGGATGGCCAAAACCTTTGTTGCCGACCGGTCAGCGGTCACTCCGGGATATACTTGTGGAGACCCGCTACCGCATTCGGGGTATCCGGGAGGGGGAAGAAATATGACTCCGCAAATCATCGGGCTTACCGGCCAGTTTGCCGGAAAATCGTTCCCGGTCTATCCTTACGGTACGACGCTCGGAACGGATGCGTCCGTCTGTGAGCTCAGCTTCCCGCCCAGAACGCCGGGAATAAGCCGCAACCACTGCAAGATCCAGTTCAACCCGCAAACGCAGATGTTCGTTCTGTATGACATGGGTTCCTCGTACGGAACCTTCCTCGGCAACGGAGTGAGAGTCCCGCAGGGGCAGCCGATGGCGCTGAAGCCGGGTGACGACTTCTATCTGGCTTCGCGCGCGGTCCAGTTCCGTGTCAGTCTTTAAAAGATAGCATAGAAACGCGATATTATTTTCGGTGCGGACGGCGGGGAGCCGTCCGCACCGTTGCTGTGTGCCGAAAGATGCCCGCGCCGGTGCGGAGAAGTACAAAAACGGAGCTTCGTTTTACGAAGCTCCGTTTTGTGCTTTCCGGGAGGCCGCGCCAAGTCTCCTGCGGGAGCGCGCGTCGGCGTCCGGCTCTGCCTCTACCGGCAGAAGAAGCGCGCAACGCTTTCCGCGCCGCACAGAGCCTCGGCGTCCTCGCGCGCCGGAACCTTGTCGGTGTTGTGGCTGAGTACGAGAGGGTGGATGTCGCGGCAGTTCATCTGGTGCAGGAGCGTGCGCGCGGTGGAGAACGCCTTCTCCGCGTTCCCGTCCCCGCCGCCGACGAGAATGACCGCACCGCGTTTGGGCTTCGGTATCGGCGTCTCCTGCCGGAAGAAGCGCGCGCAGAAGTAGCGCTGGAGCCTGCTCCCCACGTCGAGCAGACGCCCGGTGAGCTCGGAGAAGTATATCGGGGACGCGACGAGGATGTTGTCGCACTCCGCAATATACTCATAGACCTCCTGCATACCGTCGTCTATGGCGCAGCCGTCGTGGGTCTTGCAGTACCGGCAGTCGATACAGGGCGAGATGCCGCCGTCGTAAGCGTCGACGATGCGGTGCTCGCCCCGAAGACCTTCGACGACCTTTTGCACGAGCGCCATTGTATCCCCGTCACCGTGCGGAGAACCGTTGAATATGAGTGTTTTCATGTATGACCTCCGTCGTCTGTGTCCCGCCGCTCACAGCCCCTCGTCGGAGAAGCGGACGGCATCGCCGCGGTGCGCCTCAAACAGCAGCTCGAGAAGCGGCCTGCGATAGGGGATGAATTCACCGCGGTCTGTCATGGAAAGTATTTCGGGAAGCGCCGCCCACCGCGCGTCGACGACCTCCTCCGCCTGAAGGACGAGCTCGTCCGGCTCGACGTCGATATCGGCAAAGAATATGTCGTAGAAGCAGTCGGCGCTCGTCATCGTGAGGACCGGAGCCTGTCTCGAAAAGCTTGCGCGGAGCCCCAGCTCCTCGAAAAGCTCGCGCTCGGCGGCCTCCGCGGAGGTCTCTCCCGCGAGGGCGCTGCCGCCCGCAGAGAGATCCCAGAAGTGCGGGAAACCGACCTTATCGGGGTGGCGGCGCTGTATAAGCATCTCTCCGCACGCGTTGAAGACGCAGATGTTTACTACTATATGCCGCGCGCCCTCGGGGAGCGGTTCCCCGCGCACGGCGGTCTCTTCGAGCGGACGCCGCTCGCTGTCATAGAGGTCCCAGAGCTCCATACTTGCCTCCAAGGTGTGAAGTGTGACCGCGACTTACGAGATTTTCGTGCAGACGCCGCTTTCTATGCGGTAGACGTCGCCGAAGAACACGACCTCGCCGTCCTTACAGACGATGGCGGCCTCGTCGCAGAGACCGTAGAGGACGTGCCTGCGCGAGAACTCAAGGAGCTCCGGCGCGACATGCTCCGGGTCGAAGTGCGGCTCGACCGTCGTGGGGACGAGCCCGAGCGCGGGGTAGACGAGGAGAGACGTGTCGCCGTCAAGCGTCTCGGTGGAGGCCGCGGTCTCCGCCATGTTTATCGACCCGGCGCTCATGCCTATCACAAGACCTTTGTGAGCCCTCAGCGGCTCCACGAGGCCGTACTTCTCGAAGTAACCCCACTGGGTGGGCGTCCAACCTCCGCTGAGCCACACGACCTCGGCGGAGCGGGCGGCGTCCTGCGCCTCGGCGGGGCTCATGCGCCCGTCGACGACGCGGGCGCGGTCGAAGCGGAGCCCCGCGCCCTCGAGCAGAGCAAGGAAGAAATCGAAGTAGCGGTCGGTACGCTCGGGGAACTGTTCAAACTCGCTTGCGACAAACGCAAGGTCGAGCTTTCCCGACCGCGACCGCGCATCCGCGGCGGCGGTACGGAGCACTCCGGCTATCGCCGGAGGTATCAAAGAGTTGTTGAACATGCTGGTTTGAACATAGACCGCCATGCGGACGTCCTCCTTCCTTTTGTCCCGCGCGCAGAGCAACACGGCGCTTTTCGGGTAAGTGGGTACGATAATATCACATCTCCTGGGGTTTGTCAACCGATTTGCGCGCGTGAGAGGTGAGAACTTTCTGTTGCGAAATCCGCCGCGATGGGTTACAATGATAAAAAGGCGGTCTGTCGCCGCGAAATCAAATTCGGCGCGTGAACGCGCCGGGAGATGAGGGAAAATATGCGCGCAGTCATAACCGTCGTCGGTAAGGACACCGTCGGCATCATAGCGGAGGTCACCGGCCTCCTGTCAAAGCACGGCGTGAACGTCATGGACATCTCACAGAGCATCCTCCAGGAGCTCTTCGCGATGGTGATGCTCGTCGACTTCTCCGCAAGCGACGTCGCGTTTGACGAGCTTGCCCGTATGCTCGAGCGGCGCGGCGAGGAGCTTGGGGTGAAGATACACGTCATGCACGAGGACATTTTCACCTCGATGCACAAGATATAACGCGAGTTTTCGTGCTTGGAGAACAAAAATGCTTAATACGTTTGACATTCTTGAGACGATAAAGATGATAGAAGAGGAGCACCTCGACATCCGCACCGTAACGATGGGCATATCCCTCCGCGACTGCATGTCGGACAGTATCGTCCGCGCGACGCAGAAGATATACGATAAGATATGCCGCTCCGCCGAACGGCTCGTCCCGACGGCGGAGAGCATCGAGCGGGAGTACGGCATCCCGATAGTCAACAAGCGCATTTCGGTGACGCCGGTGTCCCTGCTCTGCGACGCGGTCGAGACCGACTACGTCGGCGCGTTCGCACACACGCTCGAGCGCGCGGCAAGGACCGTCGGCGTCAACTATGTCGGCGGCTACTCGGCGCTCGTACATAAGGGCTTCACGAAGGGCGACCGGCGACTGATACGTTCGATACCGGAGGCGCTTGCCGAGACCGACTGCGTCTGCGCCTCGATAAACGTCGCGACGACGCGCGCCGGGATAAACATGGACGCCGTGGCGCTCTGCGGCGAGATGATAAAGCGCGCAAGCGAGCTCACCGCAGACCGCGAGAGCGTCGCCTGCTCGAAGATAGTCGTGTTCGCGAACGCCCCGGAGGACAACCCGTTCATGGCGGGCGCGTT
>CANPWY010000042.1 GCA_947585215.1 uncultured Clostridia bacterium | reverse complement strand
CATGAAATTCAAGCTCCCTATTATTGAGGGAGATATGGAATTGAGTTTGGACAATGATGAACATGTCGAGACGGTGGTTCTGCTGTCGCGGGTCGAGAAATAAAAGTACATGCAGTGCCTTAAAAAGAAGGGATTCAGAGATATTGCCGGAAACGGCAATGTCTCTGAATCCCTTCTTTATTCCATCTGACAACGTTATAATTCTCTCTATTAGCCCTGCTTTTCACTCTCTATCACCAGATTACAAATCCCCATAACGGCGGCGAACAGTACCCCCGCGACCGGCCAGATGACCCACGTGATCTCCCAATCGTTAGACAGGAAGCTCCACGCGAGGTAGACGGCGGCAGCGGTCAGCCAGTAGACCGTGGAGACGGTCTCCCTGATACGGGATTTTCTTTGATTCCGCCGCGCGTAGTCGCCCTCTTTCAAGAGCTTCTGCGTACTCGCCCGGCGGACGCCGGCAAGGACGAAAAGGCTCGCTCCGATTCCCGCCAACAGCAGCGTGACGGCGAGCATCGCCACTATGAAAAACTCTTTTCCCGTGACCAACCCCGCAAAAAGCGGGACGGGCGAGAGAACGCACAGGCAGGCGGCGATGATGTTGATTTTAGCATAGGCGGGTCGGTACGCCTTCTGCTTCTCCCGCACCATGCCGTCCACGCCGTACTCCGTTTCAAACGGCTCCCTGTCGATGAACTCGAAGGGAGCGTTTTTCAAGCCGCAGGAGACGAACACGGCCACGGCGGCCGCAACAAGGACGAGCAGAGCCGCAAGTCCCGCTCCCGCGGCGAGATTCTCGGAAACGGAGAACTCCGGCGCTTCGGCCGCCGCGCTCAGGAGAAGCAGCGGGATAACGGCAACGATACACAGAAAAACGGCGGCGGCGATACGTCCCGCCGCTTTTGCTCTCCACTCAAGAAATTCGTTTGCAAGGGCGAGAGAGACCCGTTTGACCGGCGCACGGTCTGTGTCCTCCGTAAACTCCTCGTCCTCGAGCTCGTCCTTTAGAAGATAGTCCGTTGTGACGCCGAAGAGACGGCTGAGCGCCAATATTTTCTCCAAATCCGGCGCGGTCTGTGCGCCCTCCCACTTGGAGACCGCCTGTCGGGACACCTGCATCTTCTCCGCAAGCTCCTCCTGCGACCAGCCGTTTTTCTTTCTCAAATTCGTTATTTTGTCTGCGAGGATCATTTTTCTTCCTCCTTTTGAATTTGTCGGCGGCTTTGCTGACAACCGCTGTAAATATCGTAGCTCATTTTGCGGTTGCAGACCACCAACCGGCGGCCGGAAATCTGTCAACCGGCGGTTGCGGGCGTGCGTTCTTACGGCTTTTCACCGGTATCGGAACGGACTACGGACAGCGCGGGCGTTAGTCTCGCTCGCTTGCACCGCCGTCCCCGTATTCGTCCCAACGGCCGCCAAAAATACGGCTCTCGACGTATGCCTCCATTCGGTTGTGCAGCACCGCATGGTATAGCACCGCGAGCAGACCGCCGACCGTGGCGCACAGCGAGACCTCGACGCCCCGGAGCCACAGCGAAACGAGCAGAGCGACCCACGCGACTGTACATATAACAAACGTGGAGATGTGCTCCCTCCGCCACTTCTTTTTGAAGAATATCCGCCTGTCCTTCAGGCCGAAGGCGCTTGTCTGCAGGGTCTTGACGATGTTTGACTCGGCGGCCTCCCGGTACTCGCCGGCGTCCAGCGTCCTGCCGCTCAGAAGCTCGTTGATGGTGAGACCGTAGAAGCGGCTGAGCGCCTCAAGCATCTCCACGGGCGGGAGATAGTTTCCCGTCTCCCACCGCGAGACGGTTTTGTTCGTAACGCCGAGTTTTTCCCCGAGCTCGGCCTGCGTGAGCCCGCGCCCCCTGCGGAGCTCCGCGAGGAAACGCCCGATTTTCGACAGGTCCATTTTGTTTCCCTCCGTCCCTGTAGTAATTTTATTGTACCGCAAAACCCGCCGAATGTCTTTACCACAGACAGCGAATTCGGAATTTTTTGGAGGAATCACGCGTCCCGGAGAGTGTGGAGCGCAAAGAATCGGGCGCGCCTCAAGGCGCGCCCGATTGTACCGCAGAGCATTATTGAATCCGTCGAGAATCGCGGCAGGAACGAATTTTGGAAAGTCCGCGCAGGTTTATACTCTCGCTGTATATTATTTGCCCGGGATGACATAAATCGTGCCGTTCTCATCTCCCAGATATTCCCGCATACAGCGTTCCATCACATCTGCATCCGACGACGCAAGGAAATTACCCGGCACCATATCTCCATGCAGTTCATCCGCCTTCCGGAGCAACGCCCCTCCCTCATCCTGCACATAAATATTTTCGTCCATTATCGGGAAGCTGCCCTGCACCGTTATGTCTATGCCGTGGCAATTGACCAGAACGCCCGCACTCCGGTAAAACAGATTCTCTTCAATCCTGACCTCCCCTGTAGATAAAAGTCCCGGCACATTCAGCGCGGAGGCCGTTTCCGACCGATTTCCCTGCGATATGTCATTATTCCGGCACCAACCGTACCCGCAGTCGATCAGATAATTCCCGCGGAATACGATATCCTCATAAGTCCATCCTATAGATTCATCCAGATTCCCGGTCCACAGATAAATACTGCCGCCGCAGCGTTGCACCACATTGCGCTCCGCGAGAATATCTTTGCGGATTTGATCATGCCCGTCTCCGCCTGCCGCGCCTCCGTTGATCACAACGGCAATTCCTTTGCTTTCACAATCGTGAATATAGTTATCTCTTGCCGTCTGACCGATGCCGAAAAGCAGCAGTGCGCCGCCGGAGCAACCGTATTGAATGATGCCGTCATAGTTCTCATACCGTTTGACCCCACCGCCGCACCAGCTGATTTCACAGTTTTGGACTACGGAATTATTTCCGGGGCCAAGCCCGAAGTTCGAATAGCAGCGTATATTCAGATGATCAAATGTATTGCTTCCTTCATTTCCGCCCTCAGTTGCTTCGGCCAGGATCGCCATTTCCACACGGCGGAATACGTCGCCGGGATTGCCCTCATCACAGCGCAGATACAGCCTGCCGGAGAAGCCCTGTTCCGCCAACTGCCATGCGTTGATCGGATACGAAAATCCGGTATAGTCTATCTCAGAGAAGAATTCCAGATCTCCTGTCAGATCCCTCACCGGATCAAAGGCTTCGCCGGCGCCGTTTTTGTATCCTGTCCCATCCCACGGCAGATACAGTCTTCTTGCGACTTTTTCCCCGCCATCGAACAAAATGATCCCGCAGTCCGGCACATCCTGCGCATAACGCCATATTTTCGAGCCATTTTCACCTTCCGCAAAGAGAATCCAGTTCGAAGACCGGCCGGCATCCGGCGGAGAACCGGTGAGAGTGGGCTTTTCTCCCTCGCCATAAGAAGAATAGGCCACTCCGTCTGCAACTCTCAGTGTTCCGTACCAGGTTCCGCCGCATTCAAATAAAACCGCATCTCCATACTGCAAATCGGCGGACTGCACCTTATCCAATGTTGCCCAAGCCGTTTCCGGACTGAGTCCGTCATTTTCGTCGTTACCTTCCGGGCTGACGTAGTACGCATTGCCGGTGTAGGTTTCTCCGACCGTCAGCGTATCGCCCCTGACAATTGCCGGGGAAGAATTTTGAATCGCGGCAAGCGCGGCGGAGGCGTCCTGCAGAAGCGGATCGTCCCAATCCGTTTCCGGCGGTTCATAGCCGCCCGCAAACTGCTCCTGCCACGCGTAAACCAGCCGCACACAGGCCCGGACCGCTTCGTCACAGCATATAGGCGTTTCAAAGCGCACCTCACTGTCCCGGTACGCAAAAAACGGCTTTCCGCTCCTCGCCGAAGACTGTCCCAACGCATAATACTGGGCGCCGGTCATATAGTCCCAGCCCGGCTGATTTCCGATATTATCTTCATAGGGAGAGGGTTCCGAAAAATTTGCAAAGAGGGTTTCATCCGGTTCATATCCGTCCCATAGATCTTCCCCCGAATAATAAAAACTGGCATTCAGCCACCCGTCCCTCGCCCGGTGTCCTATTTCCAGAACGCAGGCTGCCTCATACAGGGCAAGCATGGCATCATCCCGCTGCAAAGGCGCTTCGGCCGCCGCCAGACTTTTGCCCGTGTCTTCCCACAGTTCCGTTTTCTCCGGATCCAACAGCCTGATCACCCGAGCGAGCATCTCATACATTTCGTTCCCGCACACATCCTGTTCCGGTTCCGTCAGCGATTCCGGAACAAGCCCCATTGTCAGGGCCGCCGCAAGCTCTTCATCATCTGACGCCGCATCCTCAAGAGAACTCTCCGCAGTCTCCTCCAAAGGGGCTGAAGACGGGGCGGGAGATGAGCTTGCCTCTTCCCCGGACAATTCCGGACTCGGATCCACGCTGGGCGCAGTCTCATCCTGCGTTCCGTTGCCGCAGGCAGTCATAAAACACAGAAGAAGCGCAGCGGCCAACAGCATACTTATGATTCGTTTCAAATAAGCTCACCTTCCTTATCCTGATACCGTGAAAGCACGAAAAAATTATAATCGAAATAAACATAGACTTGTTACAATTTGAGTTTATTACTATTTGACCCAGCAGTCAAGATGCAAAACTTACTTCCCGCGAAAAGACGCTCCGCGAGCGCTTCCGGGAAGCTTTTCTGCACGCACAAGGCGCGTCCCGAACGGGACGCGCCTCTATTGTCGTATGTCTGCCGCTCATTCCCTCGTTTGCAGCAGCTCGAGCGGCTTGCGCGCGCTCACCGAGACCGAGCACGCGAAACAGGCGGCGACCGCCGCCGCGAGGTATATCGCGGCGCAGAGCAGTATCTCCGCGAGGTACGGCATGATTTCGCCGCCGAAGCCGTGCGCCGCGGCGAGCGCGGCTACGCCCGCCGCAAGTCCCACGGCGCAGAGCAGCGTCTGCTCGAGCGTGAGCGCCGCGCGGACCCTCCCGCGCGGCGTGCCGAGCACCCGCATTATCGCCGCCTCCTTTGCGGACTGGATTATCACGAGCCCCGGTATTGCCGCACCTATCACCGTCACGACGGCGCAGATCATCGGCAGGAGCATCTCGAGAAGATTCGTGTTGCGGTCGAGCGGTACTATCACGTTTGTCACCTCGCTGTCGAGCACGCGGAGCGCGAGGCCGTTCACGTCGCTGTCGACGGAGGAGTAGAGCGCCTCGTTCGGCGCGTCGCGATAGGCGGCGGGATCGCGCAGGAGCTCGTTCCTTATGCGGAACTCGACCGTCCGCGCCTTGCCCGAGCCCTCGTAGGAGCCGGCGTAGAAGGTGTAGCGCGCGACCTTCATCGTCCAGAACGGCGTCGCGACATCGTAGGTGCCGAGGCCGCCGCCGAACGTCCCGACTATCGTGAACTCCACGCCCTCGCGCGCGGCTTGGCTTGTCCTCGAGTCGAGGCGGATGCCGAGGCTCGCGCCGCTTATATGTATCGTGTCGCCGAGCGAGAGACCGGTCTCCTCAAGCGCACGTTCGCTCACGACACACACCTTTTCGTCCGACTCGAGGAACATACTGCCGTCGTACCCGTCCGCGTAGACGACGCCGGTCATGCGTCCGAACTCCTCCGCGTCGGTGAAGTTGTATATCGTGCTCACTTCCTCGTGCGACGGCGTCACCCAGTAGAGCGGGCCGCGCGACTCGGCGTAGTACGAGCTTGCGAAGTCGGCCTCGAGAAGCGTCTCGATCGCGGCATACGGCACCGCCGCGCTCACCGCGCCGCTGCGGTTTATCACGCTCGCGTAGACGTCCACCGTGTCGTACATCCGCCCGACGAGCGCGCGGTTCGAGCGCACGACCGACACGAACTGCCCGAGCGACGCTATGAGCGCCGCCGCGAGCAGCAGCGAAAGCAGGCTCCGCACCGGCGCGCGGGGGATGTGCCGTCTTACATATCGAAAGATCATCGTTTCACCTCGCCTCTGCGTTTGTGCCGGCGGCGCTCATCTCACCCGCGTGAGGCGTCCGTCGGTCATGCGGAACACCACGTCCGCCGCGTCCGCGACCTCGCTGTCGTGCGTGACGACGATGACGCAGTAGCCCTGCTCCGACGCGAGCCGCTTCAGTATCTCCATGACGAGGACGGTGTTCTCGACGTCGAGGTTGCCGGTCGGCTCGTCCGCGAGCATAATCTTTGCGCCGGAGGCAAGGGCGCGGGCAATCGCCACGCGCTGCTGCTGTCCGCCGGAGAGGTTCGCGGGGAAGCGGCGCATCTCCTCCTCGGTGATGCCGACCTCCGAGAGAAGCTCCTTTGCTCGCGGCACGGCCTCGCCGGGCTTCTTTCCGACAAGCTCCATCGGGTAGCAGACGTTTTCGGTCACGGTGAGGAGCGGAAAGAGCTGGAACGCCTGAAATATCATCGACACCGACTCGCGGCGGTAGCGGTCGAGGTCGAGCGAGCGTATCGGCTCCGTTCCGAGCAGGACGTCGCCGGAAGTCGGCAGGTCGAGCCCCGCGAGCATCGAGAGAAGTGTGCTCTTGCCCGATCCGCTCGGGCCGATGACGGCGTAGAGCGTCCCCGCCTCGAACTCACAGCTCACGTCCGCGACGGCGGGGCGCGGCGAGTTCCTGTATGTGTAGGTCACGTTTTCAAGAGTGAGAGCGGCCATATTTTTTCTCCTTTCGGGTGTTATTTTCCCTGTAACAGCCTAAGCGGCGGTATCCGTCCTATCCTCACTAGCCCCGCCCACGCGAACGCGAGCAGGAGCGCGAGCGTGCCCGCGCCGAACGCTCCGAACGTCCAGCCCGGCAGCGTCGCCGCGACTTCGCCGCCGGTGACTTCTCCGATCTGCGCAGACAAGTCCGCGGCAAAGCCGGAGGTCGCGGCGACGGCGAGCGCCGTCCCGAGCAGAACCGCAGCGAGCGCGAGGGCGAACAATCCTACGAGCAGGGAAGCGTTCGCGCGGGGGACGGGAGTGCCGAGAGCGCGCATGATGGCGTAGTCATACTTTTTACGGATGACGAACAGATAGGTCGTCAAGAGAAGGGCGAGCAGAAGCGCGGCGCTCATTGCGATAAAGCCGATAAGCGCCGACTGCTTCATCGAGTCGAACGAGGACTTTGCCTGTTCATATCCGCCGTCGCGGATGACGAGCTCGTACCCCAGTTCGTTAATTTCACTCTCAACCTCGGCTCTGAACGCATCTATATCCTCGGGCGACTTCAGGGAGAAGCCGAAGGTCGAGGGGCAGTATTCCGGCTCGACTCCGTCCTGCCATGGGTATGCCTCATACGGCACGAACACCGTGTTCAGTGAATAGGTGAGCGGGTTCTCAAGGTCATAGTCGGAGTCGGACCATATCCCCACGATTTCAAAGGTCTTTGTGACGGGCGCGACATCCGGCTCCGCCATTTCGTTTCTACCCGGAACGCCCATGCCGGTTCCGGTGGGATAGGCCGAGGCGCGCCCGTATACACGCCCGGCGCTCTCGTATGTTCCCGGCGTGAGCGTCAGTTCGACGGTGTCTCCTACCGCAAGCCCGTTGACCTCCGCCATGTCTGCACTTATGACGCAGACGTCCCCGGAGCTGCCTCCGTCTATAAGCGTCCCCTCCGCCGCATACATCAGACCCGTTCGGACCTTGTCCATGGTGTCCATCGAGGAGGTATACACGACGTCGAAGGAATGCAGATTGGTTTGCAAGGTACGGACGGAATATTCCGTTTCGGGAGAAAGCGCGTATTCTCCGCCCTCAGAGATTGCCGCAAAGACGTCCGGGACGTATGTGTTGAATATGTAGCCGGTATCCGTCCGCGCGATCGCGGCAAAGTAGCGGCCGCCCGGTTCGGCGCCGCCGAAATACTCGTCCACATACTTCCCGTGATCGTTCTGTACTACGATCGAATTGCCTTCCGCGAACTGCGCCGGGTCGCCGACAATGACCTTATCAATGTAAAGCTTCATGCGGTTTTCGTCTTTTTCGACGCAGGTGACCTCCGCAAAGGACGTGGTAAGTCCCGGCGTGCCCCACGCCCTCGCGGCGCTGATGTCTCCGAGCAGGAAGTGGCGGACGGGCTGTTCCGTCACGGCCCGCAGGCTCTCGTTTGTGCCGCCGCTCACCCGTCTGAGGTCAACCGTGTCGATATAGCGCGAGCCCGCGGCAAGCTCGACGGCTTCGGGAGTTATCGGGACAGATTCACGCGGTACTCCGTCCGAATACGAGCTGTTCTGATTTGAAAATCCGTCCCCGAAGTAACCGTCAAGCGCCGAAAAGAGCTGTTTTGTAGTGGCGCGGATATACCCGACCGTCCGATAATTTGAAGACTCGGCGCGGTTGATTTCGCCCGAGGTCGCCGCATATTCTGCGCCCCTGCCGACAAAGGCAAAGCTCACCGCAACAAGCAGAAGCAGTGAAAGGAATGTTTTTATCGGAGATCTCAGCAGCGTAACGATCGACAGTACAGGGCGCATACCCATGCACCTCCCTTTCTAACTGCAATATGCAAAAACCGCCGCGTTTTCGGACAGGTTTCTAAACTATTTCCCTTGCAGCAGCGCAAGCGGCGGTATCCGTCCTATCCTCACAAGCCCGACCCACGCGAACGCGAGCAGAAGCGCGAGCGTGCCCGCGCCGAATGCGCCGAACGTCCAACTCGGCAGCGTCGCCGCGACTTCGCCGCCGGTGACCTCGCCTATCTGCGCGGAGAGGTCGGCGGCAAAGCCGCTTGTCGCGGCGACGGCGAGCGCCGTTCCGAGCAGTACCGCCGCGAGCGCGAGGGCGAACAGTCCGACAAGCAGAGAAGCGTTCGCGCGGGGGACGGGAGTTCCGAGCGCACGCATTATCGCGTAATCGTGCTTCTTACGTATGATAAAGAGGTACGTAATGAGAATGAGCGACAGCAGCAGAGCAAGCGCCATGCCGACGAATCCTATCAGAGACGAGAGCTTCATGAAGTCGAGGGACGGCTTCGCCGCGGCGTAGCCCTCGTCGTCTATCACGAGCTCGTAACCCATTGCGGCGAGTTTATCCCCGAGCTCGTCCTGTATGAGCGCCATGTCGGAGGGATGCTCCAGCGTGAAGCTGAAATTGGAGGGCATGAGCCTCGGTTCTACCTCGTCCGGCCACGGATAGGTGGCTTCCGGGACAAACACGGTGTTCAAGGAGTAGCAGTATGGATTTTCAATGTCGTACCTGCTGTCAGACCAGAGCCCGACTATCTCGTATTCACGAGTAACCGGTTCGAGACCGAGGTCTGAGAGCGACTGCTCGCAGGCGAGCGGAGATATATCTGCGGTGTACGTTCGGCCCTCGGCGGTATATGTATCGCTAAGCGTGTAATTCACATACGGGTAGGCCGGCTCGCGGGCGAAGACGCGCCCGCTGTGCGTCATCGTGTCGGCGGAGACCTCAAACTCTATCCTGTCGCCGACCTTCAGTCCGTTCTTCGTGGCGTATTCTTCGCTTACGACACACACATTCCCGGTGTCACCGGAGGTTATCGCGCGCCCGTCCGTGATGTACAGGTATCCGGAGTGAAATCTGTGTACGCTGTCCATTTCCGGGACATAGACAAGCTCCTGAGTGTGGAAATTCCGGTACAGCGTGTCAACGTATTCGAGTGCCGGCACTTGCGGCAGACCGAAGTAATTTTGATAGCGGATAAGCCCGTATTTCTCCGGGTCTTCCAGCGCTGTCCGCCAGTCGGATATCCCGTGCTCCCTTTCGAGCTTCGTGAGGTCGATAAACGGGTAGTCGACGTACGGAACGACCTCGGGGCCGTCAAAACGGAGGTACCACGTTTCGATCATCCAGTAATTGCGGTAGCTCTCGCCTTCCCAGCCGGGATGATCCTCGTCCCAAGGACTGCCGGACGCGAGAAGCCGATGGTTTGGCGTGTCCGTGTCATTGAGAAGACCGTATGGGCTGTGCGGGTCCTCAAAGGGATAGCTGTCCGAGCCGTCCACATACAAATCGGGATCCCTGATTATCGGCTCTTTGAAATAATATCCGCGCTGCGACACCTCTGCGTTGTCGAATTTATCCAGCACGTCATACTCGAGGTTGTACCTTATCGACACACAGCCGTCCATTTCAAAGGTTCCCTCCAAGTACAGGCCGTCCCACTCGGAGTAGCCGGGTATTTCGGTGAGCGGCTGTTCTGTCACGTTTGTCAGCGTCTCGGGCGTGAGCCCTCCCGCGACATGAAGCGCTCCGCCGGAGAGGACGTGCCCGTTCGACAGGACAAGCTCCGCCGCGGCCTCGTCGAGCGGAGCGACGGCGGGGTCGAGGCGGTCGAGGTACGCTCCTTTGTCGTAGACCGCCGCCCACTCGCCGAGCTTTGCAGTCATATACTCGTAGTAGGAATCGGTCGTGCGCTGTACGGTTCCGACGGCGGAATACTCCGCCTCGGCGCGGTCGATTTCGCGCACCGTCGCGGCGTACTCCGCCCCGCGCGAAACGAACGCGAACGACGTCGCGAGCAGCAGCACGAACGTCACCATAGTCTTCAGCGGTGAGCGGAACAGCGTGATTATTGAGAGTCGCGGACGCATGGGGACTCCTCCTTTCGTCCTTTCTATTTGTAATATGCGGGAAGCGGTGCATTTTCGGACAGGTTTCGCGAAAATTTTTTTGCGCGGCCTCGGAAGCTTGAAAAGACGGGGCGCGTGTGCTATCATACAACTGAAAACAGCCTCGGGGAGGCTCGGAGAGGAGGGGACGGCGTGAACCGGGAGGAACGGGCTTTCGTGGAGGAGCTGTACCGCTCGATGCTGCCGTCGCTTCTCGCCTACGGACGCGCCGCGCGTTACGACGCCTCGGTCGTGCACGACGCCGCGCAGGAGACCTTCCTTGTCGCCTGCGAGCGCGTGGAGACGGTCATGGCGCACGAGTCGCCGGAGGGGTGGGTCGCGTCGGCCTTCAAGCTCATCCTCCGCCGGGCGGGGCAGAACCGCGCCCGCGACCTCGCGCTGCTTGAGCGTCTCGAACGTGAAAACCTCCGCGCGGACGCGGTGAAGTCGGACGAGCGCGACCCCGTCCTCCTCTACGGCGACCTCGCGAAAAACGAGGACTTCCGCCTTCTCTGCCGCCTTACAGAGCGCGGATGCACCCTGGCGGAGCTAGCGGCGGAGCTGGGCATCTCCGCCGCCGCGTGTGAAAAGCGTGTCCAGCGGGCGCGGAAGCGGCTGCAAAAATATTTTGAAAATTCTTAAAATACCTGTCCGAAAACGCGGCTCTGTCCGCATATTACAGGTGAAAGGGGGCGGGAGTATGTCGAGCGTCCTGAAGGAACATCTTGAAAAAATGAGCGACGCGGAGCTCCGCGAGCTGCTCGAGAGCGACCTTCGCGGCGGCGGAGACCTCGGCGGCGAGACCATCCTTGCCGCCGTGGACGAGCTGCGGCGTCGCGGCGCCATAGAGGACGGCGAGCCGCTTCCCTCGACCGACGAGATGTGGACGGAGTTCCGCGAGCGCTACCTGCCGGAGGCCGAGCGCCGCAGGAGGCGGCGTCCGCACGGCGGCGCGGTGTTGCGGGCGGCTTGCGCCGCGCTCGCGGCGATAGCCGTCACGGCGGTGGTGTCGGTCTCCGCGAGCGCCGCGGGGTACGATATATGGGGCGCCGTCGCGACATGGACAAGCGAGCGGTTCACCTTCACACGAGTCACGGAGGCCCCGACCGTCCCGCCCGCGGAGACGCCCGAGGAGGGTGCGGAGTATTCCGACCTCGCGGAAGCGCTCGACGCCTACGGGATAGAGGAGCGCCTTGTCCCGACGTGGCTGCCCTCCGGCTACGACCTCACCGGCGTGGAGGTGACGAGCTGGGCGGAGGAACAGACTACCTTCTACGCGGAGTATATCGACCGCGAGTACCTGCCGCTCGAGATAACGGTCGTCCGCCACCAGAGCGCCGACCCGGACTACGCCGTCCACAAGAAGGATTCGAGCGACGTGCGGGTGTACACACGCGGCGGTGTGGATCACTATATCATGGGCGGCTTCGGTCGGCGCTCGGTGACGTGGCTCGACGGCTGCTTCGAGTGTACGATACGCGGTGAGCTCACCGACGCCGAGCTGGAACGGATGATTGATTCGATATACGAGCCGGAGGCGTGAAAGCCTCCGGCGCTGCGTGCCCCGCTCGGGCGGCGCGGAGCGTTGACAGTCTCCGGTTCAGAGCGCTGCGCGCGGGCGACGCGGAGCGTCTTGCGGACGCGGCAAAACGGAAAACGCGGCGACTGCAAGGCCGCCGCGTCTGCACTCAAATTTTTCTTTTTCACCCCTTGACACGGCACGGTTTGTATAGTAAAATAATTAGGCACGCGCAGGGGCGCGCGTCCCGTGGGGGTATAGCTCAGCTGGGAGCCCGGTACAGTCGTGTAACAGCCCCCGTCCAAAAAACAAAATACTCACTCTCTTCCATTTGGGGGTATAGCTCAGCTGGGAGCGCGGTACAAGCGTGTAACAGCCCCGTCCAAAATTAAATAAATGCACTTTCCCACACCTGGGGGTATAGCTCAGCTGGGAGAGCGCTTGAATGGCATTCAAGAGGTCAGCGGTTCGATCCCGCTTATCTCCACC
>CANPWY010000041.1 GCA_947585215.1 uncultured Clostridia bacterium | reverse complement strand
CCGTCTATCTCGCAGATGCACCACGCGTGCTCGACCCACGCTCCGCTCTCGTTCTTGAAGTCGCCGGAGACGCAGACGGCCGGCGCTCCGAGACGGTCGCAGAACACCTTCATCAGGGCGGCGTTGTGCTCGCACGCTCCGCGATAGGTCGTTATAAGCGTCTTTGCAATGTCCGTAACGAGCTCGTCGGTGTAGCCGTTCGAGAGGTCGACCGTGACGTTGCGGTAGTTGAGGTTCTTTGTCATCCAGTCGAAGAGCGCGCCGAGGTTGTCCTCAAGCGACGCGTCCGCGCTGCACACGTCCTCTATCACTTCGAGCACGGCGTCGTCAAGCACGTCGTCCCCGGTCTTGGTGCCGACCGCGACGGTCTCCTCAATGCTTCCGGAGGTCTCGACGTTCGGGTCTTCCGACGGTATCTCGCTCGGCTCCTCCGACGGCGCTTCGCTCGGCGTCTCGGACGGCGCTTCGCTCGGCGTCTCGGACGGCTCCGACGACGGTTCCTCCGAGGGCTCGGTCGAGGGCTCTTCACTCGGCTCGACGCTCGGTTCGACGGACGGCTCTTCGCTCGGCGCTTCACTTGGTTCCTCCGAAGGTTCCTCGCTCGGTGCAACGCTCGGCTCAATGCTCGGCTCCTTCGACACGTCGGCGCTCGCCTCGACGGACGGTTCGGTTGAGGCGGAAGTCCCGCCGCCGCAGGCCGCAAGGCCGAACAGCATCGCAAGAAGAAGCAGTATCGCGGCAGTCCGTTTCATCGGTTATTCCTCCCCTATCAGCTGTTCGGCGACGATGCCGAAGGAGGTGACCACTCCGTCGCCGTCCAGATACTCAAAGTAGAGGCTCGCGCCGGTGCTGAGGTCGTTGGAAGCGGGCAGCTCGTAGTAGCTGACAAAATTTGTCGAACGGCTCGGCTCACCGTAGACGGCCGTGACGTCGTCCGCAGTGGAACCTATCTTTATCCCCTTCGAGGTCTGCCAATCGCCGGAGTAGACGTATATCTCGCAGACGAGATCGCGGTCGCCGTCCGGGCGGGTGGAGAAGTCCGCGCCCTCCGACTCATAGCCGTAGACCTTGTCAAGTCCGTCGTAGGCACAGCTCATCGCCTCGGAGTAGGTGTAGCCCTCGCCGAGAGCGGAGATCACGTCCTCGATATGCACGTCGCACTTGTAGGTACTGCCGCCGTGGGAAAGAGAGAGGTCTGCGGCGGAGAATCCGGAGTCGCTGTTTCCGGAGACCTCCTGCGCCTCAGAGCAGGCGGCAAGCGAAAACAGCATCGCAAACGCAAGAATCACGGTAAGTATTTTCTTCATGGAAGTCATGACTATTCCTCCGTGGAAAGGCTTGTGCGCCGGGGCGGAGCCGTCCCGCCGCACTTCAATTTGATATTGTAGCACAGCGGCGCGCCGAATGCAAGTCCGGGCGGCCGCTTCCTGCAAATAACAGAAAAGGCTTTACTGATAGTCGGGGTTCTGGAGCTTCATCTCCTCCCACTCCTCGCGGGTTATCAGGAGCTGGCGGGGCTTCGCGCCCTCGAACGGTCCGACAATGCCGCGCCGCTCGAGCTGGTCCACAAGCCGAGCCGCTCGGGCGTATCCGAGCTTGAGGCGGCGCTGGAGCATCGACACCGACGCCTGACCTGTCTCGAGCAGGACCTCCACCGCGGCGGAGAACATCTCGTCTCGGTCGTCCGCGCCGTCCGGCACACCGTCCTCCGACTGCGCCGTGCCCTCCTGCGCGGCCTTCTCTATCTGGTTTATGACCTCCTCCGAGTAGGTCGGCGAGCCGGAGGAGTTCTTGATGAAGTCCACCACACGCTCGACCTCCTCGGAGCTGACAAAACAGCCCTGGATGCGCGTAGACTTGCGCGAGCCTACCGGCACGTAGAGCATATCCCCGCGCCCAACAAGCTTCTCCGCGCCGGGGGTGTCCATGATTATGCGGCTCTCGAGCGAGCTTGCGACGGCGAATGCTATGCGGCTCGGGATGTTTGCCTTCATTATGCCGGTTATGACGTCCGCCCGCGGCGACTGCGTTGCGATGACGAGGTGCATCCCCGCTGCGCGCGCCATCTGCGCTATGCGGCAGATAGACTCCTCGACCTCCTTTGCCGCGACGAGCATCAGGTCGGCAAGCTCGTCTATGAGGATGACTATCCTCGGCATCTTCTTTGTGTGGTTCCGCTCGGCGTGGGCGTTGTACTCGGTGATGTTTCTCACCGCCGCCTCGCGGAAGGCTCCGTAGCGGTTCATCATCTCTCCGACCGCCCACTGGAGCGCGCCCGCCGCCTTCTTCGGGTCGGTGACGACCGGGATAAGCAGGTGCGGGATCTTGTTGTAGACGTTGAGTTCTATCATCTTCGGGTCGACCATTATCAGCTTGACCTCGTCGGGCGAGCTCTTGTAGAGCAGGCTGATGATGAGAGAGTTCATGCAGACCGACTTGCCCGAGCCGGTGGTGCCGGCTATCAGCAGGTGCGGCAGTTTCTCGATGTCGCCGACCATCGCCGCGCCGCTGATGTCGCGCCCGAGCGCGAAGGACACCGGCGACTTGCTCGCGCCGAACTCGCGCGACTCGATTATCTCACGGAGCGACACGGTCGCGACGGTCTTGTTCGGCACCTCTATTCCGACGATGGACACCTTGTCCGGTATCGGCGCTATGCGGACTCCCGCCGCGCCGAGGGACAGCGCGATGTCGTCCGCAAGGCCGGAGAGCTTCGAGAGCTTCACGCCCCGGTCAAGCTCCAGCTCGTAGCGTGTGATGGACGGCCCGCGCGTGACGTTGTTTATCTTTGCGTCTATGCCGAAGCTCCGGAGCGTATCCGCAAGGCGCTGTGCATTGAGGCGCATCTCGCCGGAGGCGTCGGACGCGGCGACTGGCGGAGCCTCATTAAGCAGCTCCACCGAGGGGTAGGCGTACGCGCCGGCCTCAGCCGTAACGTGCGCCGCCGCGACCTCCGCCGCGACCGCGCTCACCGCCGCCTCACGCTCGCGCCGCTCGGCGTCCGCCTTGCTTCCGCCGAGAGTATCGACTATCTTCGGCTCGTTAGTCGTCTTTCCCGCGGGACGGAGCGTCGGTGCGCGAGACGGAGCTTCCTCCTGCGGCGCTTCAAACTCTACCTCTTCGTTCGGCTCCTCCTCGAGGAAGGGCGGCAGGTCGTCCTCGGCGGCGGCCGCCTCCTCCGGCGCGGACGTCCCGCCGGGAGCCGGGTCGTCGGTAAGGCCGGGACGCATCTCGAGCGGCGGCACCGGGTCGCGCGGCGAGGGCATATCTATCGGCAGACGGCCGTAGTTCGGCTCGGAGGGCGCCGCGCTCTCCTTTATGCCGTTCATCACCTCGTCCGGCGTGGCGACGGCGCGCTCACGCAGGAGCTTCTTTGCTTCCTTTTTCTCGCGGCGGAGCTCCCTGCGGCTCGGCGTTCCCGGTCCGGGGATGTCTATTGCCGCGACCTTTTCCTTCTCCCCCGCCGGAGCGGAGGCGGTCTCGGGCGCGGGTACGGACTCCGGCGCGGGCGTCTCGGTCTTTCCGCGCCGCTTTACCGGCGGAGTCTCCGGCTCCGGCTCGGGCTCGTACTCCGGCCGCTCGCGCTCGCTGAGATACTTTATGAGCCGCTTCAACTGCGGGTTGTAGGCCGCCGCCGCATCTCCGAGTATCAGGAGCGTCAACAGTATCGCCGAGAGGGCGGTGCCGAGGCCGCTCCGCAGGAGCACCGCGATCGTTCCGCCGAGCACTCCGCCGGACGTGCTCGCCGTCCCGGAGGTGTAGAGCGCGCCGAACATCTGAAGCCCCAAAGTGTACTCCGTCTTGTCGCCTATGAGGTGTACGAGTGCGCCCGCAAGCGGCGCGAGCAGGAGCGTACATGTAACGCGCAGGCGCACCGGACGTCCCCTGTGGAAGAACAGCTTGAGCGCCGCCGACAGGAGCAGGAGCGGCAGAAGCCACGTTCCCCATCCAACGAGACCCCGGCAGAAGTACCAGAGCCACTTCAAGACGACCGCGTCGTGCCCGAATATCGCGAAGAGCACGCACAGCGCGAGGAAGGCGCATACCGCCGCGCCCACCTGCCGCCGTATCGGCTTTTTCTTTTCGACGGCGGACGCCGTCGTCGCCGCCGTTCTCTTTCCCCGTCCGGACGCCGGGGCGGCGGACGTCTTTTTCTTCTTTGCCGTAGACTGAACCATTTTACAAATTACACTTCCCTGTCTTTATATGAGCGCTTATATGAACGATATGACTATCGCCGCTATTCCGGCGGCGGCGCAGTAGACAGCAAACCATCCGAATTTGCCCTTGTTTGCTATGTACCGAACGAGCTTTATCGCGAAGAATCCGCTCACCCCCGCCGTCACCATACCCGCGAGGTAGATCGGCATGAGCGTCCAGTCAATGCCTGCCTTTACCGCGTCCGCCGTCTCGAGCAGTGTCGCCCCGAGGACTGCGGGAAGCGAGAGCAGGAAGCTGAACTTCACGGCAAAGTTCCGCTCGAACCCACGGAACACTCCCATGGAAATGGTGGAGCCAGAGCGGCTTATGCCCGGCGTCACCGCGACGGCCTGCATAAGTCCTATCAGAAGCGCGTCGAGCATAGTCGCGTTCTTCTCGGTCTTTCTGCCCTTACCTGCGCGGTCGGCGAAGAACAGCAGTCCCGCCGTCACAAACAGAGCTATGCCGACTATCCACGGATAGGCCCGCGCGCCCTCGATGACGTCCTTTATCGGCATTATCGCAAGAAGCGGGAGAGTTCCGACGACGAGCATAAGTATCAGCCGGCGCGAAAAGAGGTCGCGCTGACGGTTCGGGTCGCCCCGCCGGAACATTCCGAAGAACGCGCGCAGAAGCTCCGCTATGTCCTGCCGGAAGGCTATCACGACCGCGACGAGCGTTCCGAAGTGCAGGAGCACGTCGAAAAACAGGTTCGAGCTTTCCGCGCTCTCGAGCTTGAAAAGGTTCTCGAATATAACGAGGTGCCCCGAGCTGGACACCGGAAGGAACTCCGTAAGTCCCTGTATGAGCCCCAATATGATAGACTGGATAAGATTCACGTTTTCGCCTCCGTATTTTCACGGATCCTGCCGGCTTCCGCCCGAATTTGCGCTCCGGGCGCGGCGCTCCGTGCGCTCCCGCAAGTCCGGCGCATAATATCGGATTATGTAAACATACATGGTTATCATACCACAAAACACCGGGTCTTGTCTAGCCCCATACCACAAAGTATATGGTGTTCCCGATAACGAAAGAACCGGCGGGATGCTCCCGTCGGTTCTTTCGATCCCAAGCGGCGTTTCACGCCGTTTGGGGACCCCTTAAATTGAAATGCTCGCCGGAAATGAATTCCGGCTGCGCGAAGTTAGCGACTCCGCCGCTAACTTCAACCGCGCGAACCGGCGCGGATGCGCGCTATGCGCGCAACTGCGAAAGGGTGCGGAGCGTGATTTATTCGCCCGAGCACATTTCGCGCCGACGCGTCAGCGAATATCGTACTTTAGGAAGTCTCGCGGGTCGCTCGATATGACCCGCATGAGTGTCCTCGTGCCGCCGCTCACCTGCCACACGAGCCGCGCGCCGCCGCGAAGCTCCTCCTCGGTCTTGGGCAGCTCTTCCGCGTACACGAGCTCGAGCGGCATCACTGTGTAGAGCACTCCGTCTCCCCCCTTCGCTCGTCTATCATGGCGTGCAGAGCACCGAGCGCGTCTGCAAGGCCGCCGAGCTCGTCAATGAGGCCAATAGACACCGCCTCCTCGCCGTATATCACCGAGCCGACGTCCGCCGCGAGCTCGCCCGTCCGGAGCATCAGCTCCTTGAACTTCTCCTCCGAGACGTTCGAGTTCTGCGTGATGAACCTTATTATCCGCTCCTGTATCTTCTCAAAGTAGTTGAAGGTCTGCGGAACGCCGATTATCACGCCGTTTATCCTCACCGGGTGTATCGTCATGGCGGCGGACGGCGCTATGAAGCTCCGCTTTGCCGCGACCGCGAGCGGTACGCCTATCGAGTGTCCCCCGCCGAGGACGAGCGAGACCGTCGGCTTGCTCATCCCGGCTATCAGCTCGGCGATGGCAAGCCCCGCCTCGATGTCCCCTCCGACGGTGTTAAGAAGCACGAGGAGGCCGTCTATCTCCGGGCTCTCCTCGATAGCCGTGAGCTGAGGGAGGACGTGCTCGTACTTCGTCGTCTTGTTCTGCGGCGGCAGGACCTGGTGTCCCTCTATCTGTCCAACAATCACTATGCAGTGTATGTTCCGTCCGTCCGTGCCGGTGCTTATCGAGCCGAAGTCCTCGATCTGCTTCATCTCGGCCTTTGCTTCCTCCGGCGCGTTCTGCCTGTCCAAAGCGATCCCTCCCGAACCGTGTTTTCCGATAGTCTGTGCGGTTCGGAGAAGTTTTATTACAAAGGTGCGCATACGCGCGCCAAACCTCCCAAACGGCGCAGAGCGCCGTTTGGGAACCCTTCCGATTGAAATGCTCGGGGCAAACACGAGGGCGCTAACATATTCCGCATCGGTATCTGTTCAGCCCTCGTGAGCTTTGCCCGCTTCGCGGGCAAAGCCGGCCACTATGCATAATTGCCTGCGCGAAGTTGGCGGCAAAGCCGCCAACCTCAACCGCTGCGAACCGCGAGGGCGCGCACCTTTTCCTCATCTGACATTTTGCAGCCCTCGCTAGCAATATTCGCTTCGCGAATATTGCCCGACATTGAGCACGTTATGGCGCGGAACGGCACAACAAAGCCTCGCAGAGTTCGCCGCCAAAGGCGGCATCCCAACAACAGCCTCGCAGAGTTTCGCGCCGCAGGCGCGAAATGAATTTCAATCCGTAAATTTCGGCGGCGTGTACGGCGAAATTTACACCTTTCGCCGGTCGTGCTTCGAAGCGAAGCGAGGAGCGTAGACCGGCGCCCGCTGTCGGCAGAGCTTCGCTCTGTCCGACGGCCTCGCGGGAAATTGGTAAAGGAGCGGGCTTTTAAGCCCGCTCCTGCGATTTCCCGCGAATTTTTCTAAGTATTGCCTGCGGCTTTACGTCCGGCAGGAGCAGACGGTGCGTAAGCTGGTTCTTCGTCGCGCGCGTGATGCGCGTCTCCGCGCCGTCCGCACCGAGCTCGAATATCTCGCGGACGCGCACCTTCTCGGGACGACGTCCGGGCGAGAGAAGCTCCAGCTCCTCGTCCTCGCCGAACGGGTTCTTCAGCGACACAAATGCGTAGTCTCCCTCGATGCGCTCCACCACCGCCGCGACCTCCCAGTCGCGGATATACCGCGAGTCGCCGGTGTACTGAAGCCCGTGCTTCGGCCGCTCGCGGAAGAATCCGTCGCAGTACGGCCGGTGGCTGACCTTTCCCAGCTCCTCCTCCCACCGCTCGTCGAACGGACGCCCGGCGTACAGGTCGTCGAGCGCGCCGCGATAGGCGTAGGTGACGGCGGCGGCGTAGTATTCGCTCTTCGAGCGTCCCTCTATTTTGAGGCTCGACGCGCCCGCCTCCACTATCCTGTCAAGGAGGCGTATCGCGTTGAGGTCCTTCGAGTTGAGGATGTACGTCCCCTCAGGGTGCTCCTGCATCTCGTAATATTCGCCGGGGCGGCTCTCCTCGACGAGGTGGTAGCGCCAGCGGCAGGGCTGTGCGCACTCGCCGCGGTTCCCGTCCCTGCCCGCCATGTACTCCGAGAGGAGACAGCGCCCCGAGAAGCTGACGCACATCGCGCCGTGGACGAATACCTCAAGCTCGAGCTCGCGCGGCGTGTTCGCGCGTATCGACGCTATCTCGTCCAAGGTGAGCTCGCGCGCGAGTATGACGCGCTTCGCGCCGAGGTCGTGCCACATCCGCGCGGACGCGCTGTTCGTGATGCCCGCCTGCGTGGACATGTGTACCTCAAGCGACGGCGCGGCGCGCTTCACGAGGCCGAGCACGCCCGCGTCCGCGACTATCGCCGCGTCAAGCCCGCTCTCCTCCGCTATGCGTGCGAGGCGCGCCGCTCCCTCGAGCTCGTCCTCGTGCGCGACGGTATTTATCGTGATATACGCCCGCGCGCCGGAGGCGTGGGCGAGGCGCGCCGCCTCCGCAAGAGTCTCCTCGCGGAAGTTGCCCGCGGCGGCGCGCATACCGTACCTGTCCGCCGCGAGGTACACCGCGTCCGCGCCGTAGGCGAGCGCCATCTTCAGCTTGGACATGTCCCCCGCGGGACTGAGAAGCTCGACTCTCCGCATCATTCCGTACCGTAAGCGCCGGGGTTGGCGTCTATTATCGCCCGAAGCTCCTCCGCCGTGCGGACGAACTCGTGCGTGCCCTCCTCGGTGAGCGCGTAGTAGTAGTTGTCCGTCTCCTCCGGGCGGAGCGCCGCGCGTATCGCCGCGAGGCCGGGGTTGCAGATAGGTCCGGGCGGGAGACCCATATACTTGTAGGTGTTGTACGGGCTGTCTATTTCCAGATCCTCGAGCGATAGGTACTGCTTGCGCTCCTCGAGGACGTACTGTATCGTCGCGTCTATCTGGAGATACGGCTCCGGCCAGTTGTCGAGGCGGTTGTGTATGACCGACGAGATGAGCGGCATCTCGCTCGTGCTTGCCGCCTCCTTCTCTATCATCGAGGCGAGGGTGAGCACGTCGTGGACGCTCATGCCCATCTCCTCCGCCTCCGCGCGCAGGTCCTCGTCAAACTTGTTCGAGAAGTCGTTGAGGAAGCGGTTTATCGCGTTTACCGGGTTCTCGTCGACATAGAAGGTGTGGCTGTTCGGGAACATGTAGCCCTCGAGCCGGTTCACGTCTCCGAGCGGCACGTCCTCGAGGAAGGAATACTCAAAGTCGTAGTTCGCGCAGACATCCGCGAGGTCTTCGTAGCTTGCGACGCCGTTCTCCTCGAGCCGCCGCAGTATCTGCTCGACGGTGTAGCCCTCCGGGATGGTGACGTCCACCGTCGCGCGGTAGGACGAGTTCTCGCGCATGGCGTTTATCAGCGCTCGGTAGTCCATGATGGCGTTCACGTTGTACACGCCGGGGGAGATCTTCTCCTCCGCGTCGAATATCTTACCGAATATCTCAAAGAGCCACGGGCGCTTTATCATCCCCGCCTCCGCTAGCTTGTCCGCGACTGTGCTCACGTCGTCCGTCTCGAGCACGGTTATGGTCGCATCGCTGTCCTCCGCCGTGAGGCCGAGGAGATCGTCCGCGCACATCCATCCAAAGCCCGCGAGCGCGGCGCTTATGCCTATCACGCAGAGGAACCAGATGAGCGCGCCGAAGCACCCGAGCCTGCGCTTTCTCGGGCGCGTCTCGGGCTCCTCATCCTCCTCGGGGAGCTCCGGTTCCGCCGGAAGCTCCTCCTCGGCGGCGGCGTCCGGCTCCTCCTCGGCGCGCGCGACGCTCCTTGCGATGTTCTGTTCTATTGCCGACTCGATGGTGTTCTGTGCCGTGCTGACGCGGCAGACGCACCTGTCGCTCACGACGACGTTCATCCGCTCGTCCGTGTCCTCCGAGGGCACGGTCTCGAGCAGTGCATCCTCACGGGCGATACCGCACTTTGTGCCGTGGTAGCCCGCAAGCCACCTGTCGTAATATCCCATTCCGCGGCCGAGGCGGCTTCCGTCCGTGCCGAACGCGGCTCCCGGTATGAGCGCAATGTCTATCTCATCCGGGTCCGCCGCCGGGAAGGACGCCGGCGGCTCGGGTATCCCGAAGGCGTTTGTCTCGCTCAGATCGTCCGGAGAGGTTATCTCGACGGCGCTCATCTCCGCGCCGTCGACGCGCGGCACGAACACCCGCCGCCCGCCGTGCAGGAGCACGGGAATGAGCTTTCGGGTGTCCACCTCGTTTCCGACGGAGACGTAGCAGAAAACCGTCGCCGCCGAGCGCATCTCGGGAAGGGACGCGAGCTCGCGCAGGACCGCGAGGTCCTTTTCGGACTTCTCCTCGGGGGTAAGGGCGGCGGCACGTTCCTTCATCTTTTGCCGCAGCTGTTCTTTTGCTTCAAAAATGTTGTTCTCTTCCATAGCAGTCCTCAAACGATAGGATTCAGGAACGGAGCGGGGCCGCCGCCGAGCGTCAGCGCCGCGAGGTCGCCGGGGGTGATGCTCACCGTGCCGGTCCTCTCTCCGACGGCAACGACGCCGTCCCGAACGGAAACGCGTCCCGACAGCTCGGGCAGCTCCGTGTCCTCCACCTCTATCTCAAAATCTCCCGGGCGGCGCTTCAGTCCCGCCTCGACCACGGTCCTCGGGTCGAGGGCACGGATCATCCCGAACCGCCGCGCCCCGTGCGGACACGCCGGCGCGCAGAGCGTCGCCGTATCCGTCGCGAACCTGTCCATCACCGCGAGGCGCAGAGCGTTGAACTCCGGCTCGTCCTCGCAGAAGAGCTCGTCTATCACCGCCGCGCCGCCGTCCGAGCGGCAGAGCGTGTAGCCGATGATCTCATCCCCACGCAGGACGGCGAGCATTGCTCCGCCGCGCGCGTATTCAGCCTCCGCCGCCGCGCGCCACATGTCGCGGCTCCGCGCCTGATGGCTTCTCCACCGCGCGACCTGTGTGAATATCTCCTCACACTCCGGCGCGCGCTCCGGCGGCAGTTCCGCGACACACTCATCCGACGGCGCTATCGCCGCGCGGCGCTCGGTTGAATACTCTATCGAAAACATCTCGGCAAAGCCGAGGGAACGGTAAAACTCAAACTCCGCGTCCCCGCGCGGCCGCACCGTCGCGGCGGCGGCCCCGGCGTCCCGCGCCGCCGAAAGCGACGCCATGACGAGCTCTCGGAGTCCGTCCTCATTCCGCGCCGCCGCGCCGAAGATGTACGCCACCGCGAGCTCTCCCGCGCCGGGTATTCGGAGCGGCTCGATGGAGCACAGTACGACGCCCTCCGCGCGTCCGTCCCGCTCGAGGACGAGCGTCCTCTCCGGAGTTGCGAGCGAGGCATAGACCCCGGCAAGCGCTTCCCCGTCCGGCAGAAGCTCGCTCCACAGTCCGCGCAGCGCCGTGAGGTCATCTTTATCGGCTCTTCTTATCATTTCGCACTCCCGTCGTCATTCTTCGTCGGCACGAGATACTTCGCGCGCATCTCCGCCGCCCTGCCGCAGCTCATCTTCCCCTCGGGGCACGGGCCGCGCAGACAGGCGGGTCCGCTGTCCCGGAAGAGCTCGGGCGAGACCTCCATGACGAGCTCGCGCATCCTCGCGGCGAGCTCGCGTATCTCCCACTGGGCGCGGTTGCACATCCTCTGCGAGAAGAAGTTCTTTAATGACCGCGCGTTCATCGTCATCACTATCTGCGTCGTGCAGGCGTTCGGCAGGACGTAGCGCGCATCCTCGCCCGCGCGCTTCCGTGCGGCGGACTTCGACGCCTTGTCAAGCTTTCCCTCCGCCTCGAGCTCCGAGCAGTATTTCTTGTAGAGGATGTTTGAGATTTTTTTGTAGCTCTCGCGGTCGTCCGCCATGGCGCGCTCGAACTCCTCCGCCGCCTCGGGCACCGCCGCTATCGCGGGCGGCGTGACATACTCGAAGTCCTTCTCGCTCACATACCTCTGGCTCTTAACGCTGTAGGACGCGAGGCGGTGCCGAGTTATCTGCGCAAGAAGCGAGCGGCTGACGCCCTCTATGGCAAAGGTGTAGCTTGCGTGCTCTATCGGGCTCTCATGGCCGAGGGACGCGAGCATCTCCACAAATTCGCGGGCCTTCTCCGGTGTCATGCCGTCCCTAAGCTCGCCCGCCGTGGAGTTCGAGTAGCAGTTCTTTGCCGCGAGCGCGACAAGCTCCACCGGGCTCGGGGTATGTGCAAGCAGTATCACATTCATCTATTTTGCCTCCTTTTTGCGGCGGCGAGCCTCCTTTTTGGCGGCGCGCAGGAATTTCGGCAGGCGCATCATGCGCCCTATGCGGCTCGGCTGGCGGAGGAGCCGCCAGAACCACTCGAGGCCGAGCTTTATGAATATCTTCGGCGCGCGCTTCGCCTCGCCCGCGAACACGTCGAGCGAGCCTCCGAGGCCGATGGCGAGCTTACAGCCCATCGCGCCGAGGTTTTCCGATATGAATTTCTCCTGACGGGGCGAGCCGAGGCAGACGTACACCGCGTCCGCGCCGGACGCACAGACCTCCGCGGCGGCCGCCGCGTCGTCCTTGAAGTATCCGTCGTGCGTACCGGCGATCTTGAGGCCGGGTGCGATCTGCGTCATCTTCTCCGCCGCGCGCTCCGCTATGCCGGGCTTCGCGCCGAGGAGATAGAGCGAGTCGCCGCGCCGCGCAAACACCGAAAGCAAAGCTTTCGCTACCTCCACCCCCGCGACCTTCTCCTTGAGCGGCGTGCCGAGTATCCGGCTTGCCTTCACGACGCCCACGCCGTCCGGCAGGACGAGGTCGGCGCGGTTCAGTATGCCGCGCAGTGCGTCGTCCGTCTGCGCGTCGTAGACTATCTCCGAGTTCGGCGTGACGATGTAGTGCGAGCCTCCGTCGAGCAGCGCTTCCGCGCGCTCGAGCGCCTCCGCCATGTTCACGTTGTCAAATCCGACGCCGAGTATGTCCGTTCTCTGCAAGGAAACCCCTCCGTTCCCCTCGGGGCCTGTCCCCGAAAATGCCTTTTCCGGCAGTTTAAGCTATTGTACCATATCGGGAGAAATATTTCAACCTCGCACGGAAATTCCCTCAGAGCGCCGGGCGCGCGACGCCCGGCACGAGCCGTTCGACCGCGAGCGCCGCCGCGAGCAGACGGCGCTCGTCCGCGCCGTAGAGTATGACGCCGCGCGGCGTGCCGTCCTCA
>CANPWY010000040.1 GCA_947585215.1 uncultured Clostridia bacterium | reverse complement strand
ATATCGCGCCTTCCGAGCTTCCGTGAGGGACTTTTCTGGGTCCAGGACGTGAGCAGTCAGCTTGCGGGGGAAGCGCTCTGCGTGAAGGAAGGCATGAGTGTCCTCGACCTCTGCTCCGCGCCCGGCGGCAAGAGCTTCGGCGCGGCCGTGCGGGGAGGACGGGTCACCGCGAGCGACATATCCGAGGCGAAGATGAAGCTCGTGGCGGACGGCGCGAGGAGGCTCGGCTTTGAGATAGAGACGCGCGCGGGGGACGCGAGAGACGTCCCGCCCGAGTGGGTCGGAGCCTTCGACCGCGTGATATGCGACGTGCCCTGCTCCGGCCTCGGGATAATCCGGAAGAAGCCGGACATACGCTATAAGACCCCGGAGGACGTCGCGGAGCTGCCGCGTTTGCAGAGCGAAATACTCGCTTCGGCGGCAAAATGCGTAAAAAAAGGCGGCCGGCTCGTATACAGCACGTGTACATGGCGCAAGGAAGAAAATGACAGCGTAGTGGACGATTTTCTTGCAAACAATCCGAATTTTGAAACAAAAAGTTTCGTATTTCCCGGCGGTATGGGCGATTTCCCGGACGGCCGGGCGTCGCTTTGGAGCGAAAAAGGCATAAGAGACGGATTTTTTATTTGCGTTTTGGGTGAAAAAGATGTATGATATAAGGAGTATGGACCGCACCGAGATCTCCGAGCTCATGCAGTCGCTCGGCGAGCCGCGCTTCCGCGCGGATCAGTTCTGGCGCTGGACGGCCGGAGCCGCCCGCGGCTTCGGGGAGATGACAAACCTCCCCGCGCCGCTCCGTGAGAAGCTTTCGGCCTGCTGCCGGCTCACTCCGCCGGAGGTGCTTGCAAAGCAAGTATCGCGGGACGGTACGGTGAAGCTCCTTTGGGGACTTCACGACGGGGCGAGCGTCGAGAGCGTCGTCATGCGGTACCGTCACGGAAGCACCGTCTGCATATCCACGCAGGTGGGATGCAGGATGGGGTGCGCGTTCTGCGCCTCTACGCGCGGAGGACGCGTGCGCGACCTCACGCCGGGCGAGATGCTTGACGAAGTGCAGTACAGCTCGCGCGAGAGCGGCGAGAAGATATCGAACATCGTTCTGATGGGGATAGGCGAACCGCTCGACAACTTTGAAAACGTCATAAAGTTCCTTCGCCTTGTCGGCGCAGAGGAGGGCGCGGGGATAGGGATGCGGCACATCTCGCTTTCCACCTGTGGCCCGGAGGGCGGCATAGAGCGCCTCGCGGAGCTCGACCTTCAGCTGACGCTGTCGGTATCGCTCCACGCGCCGGACGATGAGACGCGCTCGCGCCTCATGCCGGTGAACCGCACCGGCGGAGGCGTGAAGGAGCTCATCCGCAGGTGCGCGGAGTACCGCAAAAAGACCGGCCGGCGCGTAAGCTACGAATACCTGCTCGCGGACGGCGTGAACGATTCGGACAGGCAGGCGGAAGCGCTTGCGTCGCTCCTTGCGGGAAGCGACGGGCACGTCAACCTGATACCGCTCAACCACGTGGACGGCTCCATGCTCGAGCCAAGCCCGCCCGAGCGGGTGGCGCGCTTCAAGTCGATACTCGAGCGGCGCGGCGTGAACGTCACCGTCCGCAGGAAGATGGGCGCGGACATAGACGCGGCATGCGGACAGCTCCGCCGCCGCAGGAGCGCGGAGGAGCGGACGGAAGGATAGAAAAGACTACGCGGAAGGGAGGTGTTTCCCGTGCAGGCATGGGGGAAAACCGATATAGGAAAGGTACGTACGGAAAATCAGGACACATATTTCATCGAACTTGACGCACAGGGGAACACTGTCTGCGTGGTCTGTGACGGCATGGGCGGCGCGAAGGGCGGCGCGGTGGCGAGCGCCATCGCGGCGAGCTCCTTTGCCGAGGAGGTGCGTTCGCACCTGCCCGGCGGCGAGAGAGACGCGGAGTTTCTCAAGGCGCTCGCGCGGGACGCATGCGAGCGTGCGAACAGCGACGTTTACGAGCGGAGCCTCGCCTCGCCGGAGTACAGCGGAATGGGCACCACGCTTGTCGCGGCCATCGCCTCCGGGCGGCGGATGGTGATAACGAACATCGGCGACAGCAGAGCTTACCTCATCACAAGAGGCGGTATCGAGCGCCTGACGCGCGACCACTCGCTTGTCGAGGATATGATGATACAGGGGGACATCACCGCCGAACAGGCGCGGCGTCACCCATCGCGGAACCTGATAACCCGCGCGGTCGGTGTGGACAAGGAGACCGAGTGCGACGTGTATTACAGGGAAATGAACCCCGGCGAGCACATACTTCTCTGCTCGGACGGGCTCACGAATATGGTCGAAGAACAGGAGATGCTTTACGAGGTACTGCACGGCGGGGACAAGAGCCTCGCATGCGAGCGCCTTGTTGAGATAGCAAACTCGCGCGGCGGGAGAGACAACATAACCGTCGTACTGCTCGAGATCTAGCGGAGGTTTTTGTTTATGGACGCAAAGGACAGCTACATCGGCTTGATGCTCGATAACCGCTACGAGATAGTGGAGAAGGTCGGGGAAGGCGGAATGGCCGTCGTCTACAAGGCGAGGGACCACCGCCTCGGGCGCTTTGTAGCTATAAAGATACTGCGGCCCGAGTACGCGCGGGACGAGGAGTTCCGCCGCCGATTCCATGCGGAGAGCCAAGCGGTGGCGATGCTCAGCCACCCGAACATTGTCGCGGTCTATGACGTCAACCGCTCGCAGGGTATCGAATATCTCGTCATGGAGCTGATAGACGGCATAACCCTCAAGCACTACATGAGCCTGAAGGACCGTCTCAACTGGCGGGAGGCACTGCACTTCACCACCCAGATAGTGCGGGCACTCAGCCATGCCCATTCGCGGGGGATAATCCACCGCGACATAAAGCCGCACAACATCATGGTCCTGCGGGACGGAAGCGTGAAGGTCGCGGACTTCGGCATAGCGCGCTTTGCCTCCGCGCAGAGCACTCTCACGCAGGAGGCGCTCGGCTCGGTGCACTACATCTCACCAGAGCAGGCGAAGGGCGGTGCGTGTGACGCGCGGAGCGACCTCTACTCGGTGGGCGTCGTGCTCTACGAGATGCTTACGGGACGTCTCCCGTTCGAGGGGGACAGCGCCGTCGCCATAGCCATACAGCACATCAACTCGATGCCGCTTGAGCCGCGCGAGATAGACGAGTCGATACCGGTCGGCCTCGAGGAGATAACGATGCACGCGATGTGCCCCGATATCGAGCGCCGCTACCAATCCGCCGACGAGATGTATCAGGATCTCGAACAGTTCCGCAAGGACCCGAACACCGTCTTCGGATATATCGACAGCGCGGACGAGCCTACGCGGAAGATTCCCGCCGTGAGCGACGCACAGCCGCATCAGACCTCCCAGCAGCAGAAGGCGGCGGTCCGCACCGCAAAGCCCGAGCCTAAGAAGAAAAAGAAGAAGGAACCGCGCGGCAGGAGCCGCTTCGGCATCGTCGCGATGATATTCGCGGTGCTGCTCGTGCTCGCGCTCGTCGCGGTGATGATACGCTTCCTCTGGCAGGTCGTCGACCCGCTGATAAACCCGGAGAATACTAAGGTGAGCGTGCCCGACTTTGTCGAGATGGGCCTGCTCTACGACGACGTCATGGAGCAGTACGACATATCGAACGGCGGCGATTTCACCATCGTCGAGTCGACGACGGTGGAGTATGCCGACGAGCCTGCGGGCACCGTCCTCAAGCAGAGCCCGAGCGCGGGACGGAGCGTCGAGCCCGGAGCCACGGTGACGCTCACCGTGAGCCGCGGGCCGCGCACCATCGAGCTTCCCGACCTCTCCGACTACGAGTACAGGGACGCGGAAAACGAGATACGCCGCCTCGACCTCAACGTCGGCGAGACGCAGTACGAGTTCAGCGAGACCGTCCTTCAGAACGACGTCATACGCACCGACCCTCCGGCGTTCAGCTCGCTCGGCGAGGGGGAGACGGTGACGCTGTATGTGTCCCTCGGCCCGGAGACCGAGCAGGCGGTCATGCCGAACCTCGTCGGCAGGACCGAGCAGGACGCGATAGCCGCGATAGAGGCGCTCGGCCTCACCTTCGCCGGTACGCGCACTCAGGAGAGCGACAAGCCCGCGGGTGAGGTCATAAACCAGAGCGTGCCTCAGGGATTGGACGTCGACAAGGGCACTCAGGTCGTGCTCTACGTCTCGAACGGCGCGTTCTACGTCGACCCGAGCGCGGAGGTTTCGGAGGAGCCCTCCGAGGAACCGTCCGTTGAGCCGTCCGCGCCGGTTTCTACAGAGCCGAGCACCGAGCCGTCCGCGCCGGTGTCCTCCGCGCCGGTTTCGAGCGAACCGAGCGACGTTCCTGCGGGACCCGCCTCGAGCGAGCCCACGCCGTCCACTGAACCCTCAACCGCCCCGACTCCCGAGACGTCGAGCCGCATGCTCAGCATAACGCTCCCGCAGGACGGGCGCGAGACCGTCAGGATCACGATATACGTCGGCGGCGTCTCCGTCCACAACGCGACGGTGAATACAGCCGAAATGGTATACACCGTCGCCATATCCGGCACCGGCACACAGCAGGTCGAGATATACTTTGACGACGTTCTCCACGACAGCTACTCCGTGACCTTCGGCAGATAAGATGACAGAGACCGGAAGGATATACAAGGGCATAGGCGGATTCTACTATGTAAAGACCGAGCGCGGCATTCTGGAATGCCGCGCTCGCGGACGTTTTCGCAGGGACGGCATAACCCCGATGATAGGGGACATGGCACGCGTCGAGACCCACGAGGACGGGCTTGCGTATGTGGTGGAGCTGCTTCCGCGCTCCTCCGCGTTCGAGCGTCCGCCGGTGGCAAACCTCGATACGCTCGCGATAGTCGCGTCCGCCGCGCCGCCGGTGACGCCGCTGCTGCTCATCGACCGCATGACGGTCGTCGCGCGGAGGAAGGGCGTCACGCCGGTGGTGGTGTTCAACAAGTGCGACCTCCGCCGCGCGGAGGACGAGGCGGAGATATACCGCCGAAGCGGGATAGAGACGCACATCGTCTCCGCCGCGACCGGCGAGGGGACGGATGAGCTCCTTCGCGCGCTCCGGGGAAGGTTCTGCGCATTCGCGGGGGTGAGCGGCGTGGGAAAGAGCAGTCTTCTTAACCGCATACTTCCCGCCGCGCGCGCCGAGACCGGCGCTATAAACGAGCGCATCGGCAGGGGACGGCACACCACGCGCCACGTCGAGCTGTTCGACCTCGACGGCGCGACCGTCGCGGATACCCCCGGCTTCTCCTCCTTTGACGACGGCGAGGAGACGCACATCCCGCCGGAGGAGCTTGAGGACTGCTTTCCCGAGTTCGCGCCCTACCTCGGGAAGTGCCGCTTCCACGGATGCTCGCACGGAAGCGACCGGGGCTGCGCCGTCCGGGAGGCGGTCGAGGCAGGGAAGATACCCGCGAGCCGCTACGAAAGCTACCTCCGCATATACGCGGAGGCGAAGGAGTTCGACCCGTACCGCGCAAAGGACAGGGCGCGGCGTTGAGAATTCGGGAATAGTCGGGACATCGTCCCGCACAGATATACAGCTAATAATACGAAGAATGGAGGAACAGTATGAAGCTCACCCGTCTCAAGACAAACAGGATAACAAATCCGCTCGGCTTCCACCTCGGACGTCCGCGCCTCTCGTGGGTCGTGGAGGACACGCCGTCGAAGCGGCAGGCGTCCGCCTGCGTGGACGTGGCGCTCGACGAAGATTTCGGCAACGTGATCTATTCGAGCGGCGAGCGCGCGGACATTGACTCGCTCGCCTTCGAACCGGAGCTCACGCTCGAGCCGCGCACCCGCTACTACTGGCGCGTGAAGGTCACGGGCGACGGGGGCGACAGCGCCTCCGCCTCCGCGTGGTTCGAGACCGGAAAGATGGACGAGCCATGGACGGCTCCGTGGATAGCCGCCGACCTCGGCGAGGGCGAGCCGCCCTATCTTCGCGGCACGTTCGAACTGCGCGGCGCGCCTGTGCGCGCCCGCGCCTACGTCTCGGGCATCGGTCTCTACGAGCTTGAGATAAACGGCGCCCGCGTCGGCGACGAGTACCTAACCCCGGGCTACAACGCCTACGACAGGTGGATACAGTACCAGACCTACGACATAACGAAGCTCGTCATGCCGGGAAAGAACGCCGCCCTCGCCATGCTCGGACAGGGCTGGGCGGGGCGTCTCGGCTTCAACGCGGACACTCCGCACTACTACACAAAGGAGCTCGCCTTCACCTGCGAGCTGCACGTCGACTACGAGGACGGCTCGCACGAGGTCTTCACCACCGGCGAGGACTGGCGGAGCACGCGGTCGCCGATAGTCTCCGCGAGCATATACGACGGCGAGGTGTACGACGCGCGCGCGGCGCTCCCCGGCGCCTCCGGCGCGAATTACGACGACTCCGCATGGGGAGGCGTACATACCGTGACGCTCGGCCTCGGCGAGCTCGAGGAGCGTCTGAGCCTCCCGGTAAAGATAAAGCGCGTGATTAGCCCTGTCGAGGTCATACACACCCCGAAGGGCGAAACGGTGCTCGACATGGGGCAGAACATGGTGGGCTTTTTGAGGTTCGCCGCTCCGTCCGAGACAGGCAGAGTCGTGACGCTCAGCTTCGGCGAGATACTTCAGGACGGATGCTTCTACCGCGACAATCTCCGCACGGCAAAGGCGGAGTACACCTACATCTCGGACGGACGGCCGGTCGAGGCGCGGCCGCACTTCACCTTCTACGGCTTCCGCTACGTAAAGGTCGAGGGCTGGGACGGCGAACCCGCCTGCGACGACTTTGCGGGATGTGTCCTCTACTCGGATATCGAGGAGACCGGGTGCATTGAGACCTCGAACCCCGACCTCAACCGCCTCTTCCTCAACGCACTCTGGGGTCAGCGCGGAAACTTCGTGGACGTGCCGACCGACTGCCCTCAGCGCGACGAGCGCATGGGCTGGACGGGCGACACGCAGGTGTTCAGCGGCACCGCCTGCATGAACGCCGACTGCGACGCGTTCTACATGAAGGTCATGCGTGACATGTGGGCGGAGCAGGAGAAGAACGGCGGAAGCGTCCCGCACGTCGTGCCGGACGTCATCGGACAGTTCGGCCCCGGCGCGGCGTCCGGATCGGTCGCGTGGGGAGACGCGGCGACGGTCGTGCCGTGGAACGTCTACCTGCACTACGGCGACCGCCGCGTCCTCGAGGACTGCTACCGCAATATGAAGGCGTGGGTCGAGTGGATACGCCGCGAGGACCGGAACTCCGGCGACACGCGCCTCTGGCACACCGGCTTCCACTTCGGAGACTGGCTCGCGCTCGACAACTACACAATGCCGCAGGCGCCCATCGGCGCGACCGACAACACGTTCCTCTGCTCGGCGTACTACCGCTACTCCGCGCAGCTCACGGCGAAGGCCGCGCGCGTCCTCGGCAAGACCGACGAGGCGGAGGAGTATGAAAAGCTCGCGGACGAGATACTCGCTGCGATACGCGCGGAGTATTTCACGCCTACGGGACGTCTTGCGCTTACTACGCAGACCGCATACGTCGTCGCCGTCTTCCTCGGCATATCCCCCGATCCGAGAAAAACGGTCGAGGAGCTCACCGTGGCGCTCCTGAAGAACAATATCCACCTCACCACCGGCTTTATCGGAACGCCGTGGCTCTGCCGCGCCCTCTCGATGGCGGGTGCGAGCGGGTATGCCTACCGGCTCCTCCTCAACGACGACTATCCGTCCTGGCTCTACGAGGTGAAGATGGGCGCGACGACCGTCTGGGAGCGCTGGAACTCCGTCATGCCGGACGGGTACATCTCGGACACCGGCATGAACTCCCTCAACCACTACGCATACGGCTCGATAGTCGAATGGATGTACCGCAACATGTGCGGCATAAACCCGGACGAGTCTGCGCCCGGCTACCGGCATTTCACGATAGCCCCCGAACCGAGCGACGCGCTCGGCTGGGCGCGCGCCGAGGTGAATACGGCATCCGGCCGCGTCATGAGCGAGTGGCGGCTTGAGGACGGCGTCCTCACCGTGAAGGCGGCGGTGCCGTTCGGCTCGACGGCGACGCTCGTCCTCCCGGCCTGCTCCGCGTTGGTGATAGAGGGCGCGAAGAAGTCCGGCGAGAACGCCGTGCTAGAACTCGAGCCCGGCGAGTACGAGTACCGCTACACACCGACTCGCGGCTTCCCCATGGCGGAGATGCCGAAATTCACGTTCTGAGCGCGGCTTTGCAAACCGTGTGCCATGCTTCCGTCCGGCCCATTGCGGGCCGGGCGGAATTTTTTTGCCGTCACACCCCGACGTGCGCCGAATACTCTGTAACGAGGGATAGCGCCCGCGCATGTCTGCGTCCGGCGCGCCCAATAAATGAGCGGAGGACAGAAGACTATGAGAAAGCTGTTTCGCGCGACAGCGGCGGCGCTTGCCGTCCTTGCCGCGCTTGCGGGCGCGGGGTGCTCGCCGGGCGGCGCCCGCGCGGGGGAGGATACTCCTGCGGCGGGGGACGGCCTGCGCGTCGTCGCGACGACCACGATGCTCGGCGACCTCGCCTCGGTGCTCGGAGGGGAGTACATATCGGCGGAGACTCTGATGGGCGAGGGCGTCGACCCGCACACCTATCAGGCGAGCGCCGGCGACCTTCGCCGCCTGCGCTCCGCCGACATGATACTCGTGAACGGTCTCGGCCTCGAGGGAAGGATGAGCGACGTCTTCCGGGGTCTCGAGGGGGAGAAGACGGTCGTCGCCGCAGGCGACGCGATAGGGGAGGACAGTCTGAGATACATCGGCGGCGTGCCCGACCCGCATATCTGGTTCAGCGTGCCGCTGTGGAAGGAGGCGGCGGAGTATGTCTCCTCCGAGCTCGCCGAGCTCGACCCGGAGAACGCCGAGGGGTATGCGGCGCTCCTCGAGGACTATATCGCGGCGCTCGACGAGCTGGACGGCTATATCCGCGAGAGGGCGGCGGAGCTCCCTCCGGAGCGCCGCGTGCTCGTCACGGCGCACGACGCCTTCGGGTACTTCGGCGAGGAGTACGGCTTCGAGGTGCGCGGCATACAGGGAATGAACACCTCCGCTGAGGCCGGCACGGCGGAGATATCCGCACTCGCGGATATGATAGCGGAGCGCGGGGTGCGGGCGGTGTTCGTCGAGACGAGCGTGCCGCAGAAGAGCGCCGAGGCGCTTATCGCGGCGGTGCGCTCGCGCGGCGGAACGCTCGAGATAGGCGGCTCGCTCTACTCCGACTCGCTCGGGGACGGCGAGGACGCGGCCTACACGGCAGCGTTCCGAAAAAACATAGACACGATAGTGTCTGCGCTTTCGGGAGAGGGGGCGGCGGAATGAACACGGCGGCGGAGGTGCGTCACCTCACGGTGAGCTACGGCGAGAAGCCGGTCCTTGAGGACGTGAGCCTCACGATACCGCGCGGCAGCTTTGCCGCGATAGTCGGCCCGAACGGCGCGGGCAAGACGACGCTGATGAAGACGATGCTCGGCCTTGTGAAGCCGCTCGCGGGCGAGGTCACGATACCCGCGCGGGGACGGCGCGGCGCGGTCGGCTACGTCCCGCAGAGCGAGAGCATCGACCGCGACTTTCCGATAAGCGCCTACGAGGTCGCGCTGATGGGGCGGTATGCCTCGCTCGGATGGTTCCGCCGCCCGGGGAAGGCGGATAAGTCGGCGGCGGAGGAGTGCCTGCGGCGCGTGGGCATGGAGAAGTTTGCCTCGCGGCAGATAGGCGAGCTCTCCGGCGGACAACAGCAGAGGGTGTTCCTCGCGCGTGCGCTCGCGCAGGACGCGGAGATCTACTTCCTCGATGAACCGCTCAAAGGCGTGGACGCCGTGAGCGAGCGCGCGATAATATCCATCCTGCGCGGACTGTGCGCGGAGGGGAAGACCGTCGTCATGGTCCACCACGACCTCCGAACCGTGCGGGACTACTTCGACTGGGTGAGCATCATAAACCTCGGCGTGGTGGCCTCCGGCGCGGTGAAGGACGTCTTCTGCGAGAGAAACATCGACCGCGCGTACAGCCGCCGCGCGGCGGAGGCGGCGGTATGACGGCGGCGCTCGGACTTGTGCCGCGCCTTGCCGCGGGGACGCTTGCGGCTCTGCTCTCGGACTACACCTTCCGCACCGTCGCGCTCGGCGCGGCCATCATCGGACTGATGAGCGGCGTCGTGGGATGCTTCTCGGTACTGCGGCGAGAGGCGCTGCTTGCGGACGGCGCCTCGCACGCGGCGCTCCCGGGAGTCGTCGCGGCGTACCTCATCACCGGCAGCAAAGACGCCGCCGTACTGCTCGCGGGGGCGGCGGCGAGCGCCGTCCTCGCCGCCGCCGCGACCGTGCTCACCGCGCGCAGGACGCGGATAAAGTTTGAAAGCGCGCTCGCCGTCGCGATGAGCGTGTTCTTCGGGCTTGGGCTCGCGCTGATGAGCTATGCGCAGCGCCTCCCCGGGGCGTCGAAGGCGGGTCTTTCGCGCTTCATCTACGGCGAGGCAAGCTCGATAGTCATGCGGGACGTGTACGCTTCGGCGGCGCTCGCGCTGATGCTTACGGCGCTCGTGTGCGTGTTCTTCCGGCAGTTCAAGCTCGCCGCGTTCGACCCGGAGTACGCCGCGAGCGCCGGCCTCCGCTCGGGCGCGGCGGGCGGCGCGCTCACGGCGATGACCGTCGCCGTGACGGTGCTCGGCATACAGGCGGTCGGCGCGGTGCTGATGAGCGCACTGCTCATAGCGCCCGCAGTCGCGGCGAGGCAGTGGACGCGGAGCCTCGCGGGTATGACCGCGCTCGCAGCGGTGTTCGGCGCGGTGAGCGGCGTCGCGGGGACGGCGTACAGCTCGCTCCGTGACGGTGTCCCGACCGGCCCCGCTATCGTTGTGACGGCGAGCGTCATCGCGGGGGTGAGCCTCCTCGCCGCGCCGGGACGGGGGATAGCGGCAAAGCTCGTCCGGCGCAGACGTCTCCGCCGCCGGGTGCTCGCGGCGGACATGAGCGTCGTTGATGAACTGACATCGCCGGACGTGAGCGCCGTTCCGGCGCAGAGTACGCGCCCCGACGCCGCGCCTGACGGGCAGGGACGCGCTGCCTCTCCATCAGACGTGAGCGCCACCACGGGGCAGGGGACGCGCCACGAAGCTCCGCCGGACGGGCGGGAAAGCCCCGCTGCTCCACCGGACGGGGAGGAAAGCGCCACTGTTCCGCAGGACGTGAGCGCCGCCCCAGAGCAGGAATTGCGCCCCGACGCTCCGGACGGAGAGGGACACGTCGCGTCCGCGCCGGACAAAGACGGGAAAGGAGGCGGAAGCGATGCCGGCGGAGCTTGAGATAGGACTTATCGCGGTGATGACAGCGGCGTCCTGCGCGGTGTGCGGCTCACTGCTGCTCGTGCGCGGCATGACGATGACGGCGGACGCCGTGAGCCACACCATCCTTCTCGGGATAGTGCTCGCGTACTTCGCGGCGGGCGGGCTCGACTCGCCCCTGCTTTTCCTCGGCGCGGCCGCCGTCGGACTCGTGACGGTCGCCCTCGGCGAACTGCTCGTAAAGAGCCGCCTTGTGAGCGAGGATTCGGCTGTGGGCGTGGTCTTCCCGCTCCTGTTCGCGCTTGCCGTGATACTCATAACGCGGTACGCATCCTCGGTGCATCTCGACACCGACACGGTGCTTCTCGGTGAGCTGGCGTTCGCGCCCTTCGAGCGGATGACGGTCTTCGGCGCGGATATCGGCGCAAAGGGGATATACACGTCCGCAGGACTGCTCGCGCTCGACCTGCTGTTCGTCGTCGCTCTTTTCAAGGAGCTGAAGACCGTCTCCTTTGACAGGACGGCGGCGCTCGTGATGGGATTTTCACCCGCGCTTCTGCACTATCTGATGATGGCGCTTGTCTCTCTCACGGCGGTGGGATCGTTTGACACGGTGGGCTCGGTGCTAGTCGTGGCGTTCATGGCGGCGCCCGCCGCGACGGCGTATCTCCTAGCGGAGAGCTTCGGGAAGATGCTCGCGGCGGCGGTGGCTGCGGCGGCGATAAGCGCCATCGTCGGCGTCCGCGCGGCGCTCGCGCTCGACGTGTCGTTTGCGGGGGCGATGGCGACGGCGGCGGGGCTGGTGTTCCTCGCGGCTCTTGTCGCCGCGCCGAAGCGCGGACTCGTCGGCGCGTACCTTCGCCGCCGCGCGGGCAAGCGCCCGCGCTGACGGCGGCTCGCTCTCCGACGCACGCCGGCCGGGTTCCTGCCCTTGCTGCCGGGCGTTCGTCCTTTCGTACAGCGGAGTGCGCTGCCTCGCTCATGCTCCGACCGGCGGCGCTGAGTCTCTGCCGAGGTGCGCCGCGCACCGACTGGCGGCGACGCATTTTATCGCCGCGCCTCTCAAAGCGCGGCGTGTGGACTGTTCCCGCCCGACCGAGCGGCGCCTTTGCTGTCTCGCGGAGGTACTACGTCTCTGAGTGAAGTGCCGCGCACCGTCCGCGCTTTACTTTCCTTGCGCTCCGAGCGGCGGCGCTGTGTTTTTGTCGAGGCGCGCGCCCTCCCGCACGACGCCGGAGTGCGCCGCTTCCCGCGCGGTGCGTACGCTCCGCCTCCCGCGCACCTCCCACTACTTTGCCTCCCTCCGCGCTTGAAACGCGCGGAGGAGCGGAGTATAATAGTAGAAAAAAGCAAAGGGAGGCATCTGTATGGACGCGCGAGAGACCTTGCGGGACTGGATAGCTGAAAGCAGCAGGATAGTTTTCTTCGGAGGGGCGGGAGTGTCCACCGAGAGCGGACTGAAGGACTTCCGCTCGGCGGACGG
>CANPWY010000039.1 GCA_947585215.1 uncultured Clostridia bacterium | reverse complement strand
CTCTCGGCAAGCGAGTTCGTTGTGGCGATGATGATAAGCGAGCTTGCGTCGATACCCATGCAGGACAACAACATCCCATTGCTATACGGGCTGATACCCATAATTGTCCTCGTCGGGCTGGAATACATCTCCGCCTTCGGGGCGCTGAAAAGCCTGCGCTTCCGCGCGCTCGTGAGCGGGCGGCCGGCGATAGTCCTGCGGGAGGGAAGGATAGACCAGCGTGAACTGCACCGGAGCCGCATGTCTGTGGACGAGCTCATAGAGGAGCTCCGCAAGAAGGGCATCACCGACCTCGACACCCTGCGGTACGTCATTCTCGAGCCGGGCGGAGAGGTGAGCGCCATACGCTACGCCGCGGACGACAGCGCGACGCCGAAGGACCTCGGCGTTACCCCGAAGGAGCACGGTCTGCCGATGACGATAATAAGCGACGGGCGGGTGATAGGCCGCAACCTCTCGCTTCGCGGTATGGACAGGAGCGGGCTTGAGAAGTGGCTCCGCGAGAACGGCCACCCGTCGCCGGAGAGGATATTTCTCATGACGATAGACGACATCGGCAAGATATACGTTGAACGCAAGGAGGAGAGCTGATGCGCTATCTGCTGATAGGTCTTGCGGTGCTCGTAGCTGTCGGGACGGTCTGCGTCGTCTCCGGCATAACGCTCGAGCGGCGTATGGATGAGATCTCTGAAGAACTCACCTTATCGGAGGAGAAGTTCAAAGCGGGCGACATTCGCGGCGCGCTCGAACTCGCGCAAGTCGCGCGCGAGCGCTGGGAGACGTCGAGGCAGTTCTTCGGCGCGGCACTGCACGGTGAGGCGTCCGCCTCGGCGGAGAGACGGCTGGACGTGCTCATCCGCCTGCTCGAAAGCGACCCGTCCGCCGCGGCGGAGGCGTACTCGGAGGCGATAGAGGAGCTTCGGCTGATAGGCGACGGCGAGCGCCTGACGCTCGGAAATCTCCTCTGACTCTTGCGGCGCGGGGACGGCGGTGGTATAATCTAACCGTCAGAACCATCACGGCAAACAACGGCTGCCGACGCATCCGGAGGAAGATATGGAGAACTTTGAGAGGGAGATAGAGGCTCTGCGCGCGGAGCTTGCGGAGCATTCGCGCCGCTACTACGTCGAGGACGCCCCGACCATCTCCGACTATGAATACGATATGAAAATGCGCCGCCTGAAGGAGCTCGAGGCGGAGCACCCGGAGCTTGTCACGCCGGACTCGCCCACACAGCGCGTGGGCGGCGCGCCGGTCGAGAGCTTCACGCCTGTCACGCACCGCGTCCCGCTCCAGAGCCTCAACGACGTTTTCGGTGAGGACGAGCTTCGCGACTTCGACGCGCGTATGCGCGAGATGTTCCCGGGCGGCGTCGAGTACACCGTTGAGCCTAAGGTGGACGGTCTGTCGGTCTCGCTGGAGTATTCGGACGGCGCGTTCCTGCGCGGCGCGACGCGCGGGGACGGCGTCACCGGCGAGGACGTCACGACAAACATTCGTACGATAAGGTCACTCCCGCTCCGCATACCAATGTCGGAGGGGGACTTCATCGTGCGCGGAGAGGTCTACATGCCGAAGAAGGTGTTCGAGGAGCTGAACGCCGAGCGCGAACGGGACGAACGTCCTCTGCTCGCAAATCCCCGCAACGCCGCCGCCGGCTCGCTCCGCCAGCTCGACCCTAAGGTCGCGGCGGAGCGCCGCCTAGACCTCATAGTGTTTAACCTCCAGCTTGCGGACGGCATGAGCTTTGAAAAGCACTCGGAGACGCTTGACGCGATAGCGGCGCTCGGCTTCCGCACGATACCGCACATCGTCTGCCGCACGATAGACGAGGCGATAGCGGAGATACGCCGCATCGGAGAGGACCGCGACGAGTTCCCATACGACATAGATGGCGCCGTCGTCAAGCTGAACAGCCTCCGCGACCGCGAGACCGCCGGTTCCACGGCGAAGGCTCCGCGCTGGGCGGCGGCGTTCAAGTATCCGCCGGAGGAGAAGCCGTCGGTACTGCGCAGGATAACGATACAGGTCGGGCGCACCGGCGTCCTCACTCCGAAGGGGGAAATCGACCCCGTCCGCCTCGCGGGCACGACCGTCACGAACGTGACGCTTCACAACGAGGACTTCATAGCGGAGAAGGATTTGAGGATAGGCGACACGCTGATAGTCCGCAAGGCGGGCGAGATAATCCCGGAGGTCATCGGCGTGGACATATCGAAGCGCCCGCCGGACGCCGTGCGGTACGAGTTCCCGCGCGTATGCCCGGTCTGCGGGGCGGAGGCGGTGCGTGTCGAGGGAAGTGCCGCCGTGCGCTGTACCGGCGCGGACTGTCCGGCGCAGATAGTGCGTAACCTCGCCCACTTCTCCTCGCGGGACGCGATGGACATAGAGGGCATGGGCATCCGCTCCTGCGAGCAGTTCGCGGACGCGGGACTGCTCCGCTCCTGCGCGGACATATACAGGCTCACCCGGGCGCAGATAATGTCGCTCGAGGGTTGGGGGAAGAAGTCGGCGGAAAACCTTCTCGCGAGTATCGAAAAGTCGAAGTCGGCGGGACTGCAGCGCCTGATCTACGCCTTCGGGATACGCCACATCGGAGAGAAGGCGGCGGAGATACTCGCAAAGCGCTTCGGCTCGCTCGAAGCTCTGCTGCTCGCCCCGGTGGAAGAGATAAGCGAGCTTCGGGACATCGGCGAGGTCATGGCACGGAGCTTTGACAGCTGGCGGCGCGGCGCGGGACACCTCATAGAAGAGCTCCGCGAGGCCGGCGTGGACTTCACATATTCCGAGGAGGACGGCTCGAGCGACAAGCTCGCGGGCAAGACCTTCGTCCTCACTGGGACGCTCTCGAAGTACACCCGCAAGGAGGCGGAGGCTCTGATAGCTCGCGCCGGCGGGACATGCTCCGGCTCGGTCTCGAAGAAGACCGACTACGTCGTCGCGGGCGAGGACGCCGGCTCCAAGCTCAAGAAGGCGCAGGAGCTCGGTATTCCGGTGCTAACAGAAGAAGAACTGGAAGCAATGCTCTCCGAGTAAGAGATTTGCTTTACAGACTTCAAAGTGCGAAGAACCGTGTAAACTTATTGACTTTACAGTATAGAATGACATGAAGGACGGTGCATCTGCACCGTCCTTTTTCGGTGTTCAGGAATATTCGCCGAGGACAGGCATATCTTTTCAGTGGACAAGGGGGTGCGCCGGTATGGACTACTTTATTTCGCGATATCTCGGGGCGTGCGAACTGCTTCCGTCGAGGCTCCGCCTGCGGGCGCTCGCCGTAAGCGAGGCGCTGATGGCGGAGGCGGAGGAGATACGCCTCCGCGCGGGGAGAGCGCCCGCGGTCGCGACGGCGTCCGGCGAGCACGACCTCGACGGGCCGCCCGTGACCCCGGACGACATCCTCGACACACTGACAAGAGCGGCGCGGGGTTCGCTTCACACCTTTGCGGGCGAGCTGGCGGCGGGATTTCTCACCGCCGCCGGAGGGTATCGCCTCGGCGTCTGCGGACGCGCCGCGATGAGCGGCGGCGAATGCGTCGGACTGCGTGAGTTCTCGTCGCTCGACCTCCGAATATCCAAGGAGGTTCGCGGCGCGGCGGACGGTATTTTTGGGGAGATATGCTCCGGCGGGCGGGTGCGCTCGACGCTCATTGTCTCGCCTCCGGGCGGCGGGAAGACGACGCTTCTCCGCGACCTTGTGAGAACGGTGAGTGACCTCGGCTTTCGAGTCTCGCTTGCGGACGAGCGCGGCGAAATAGCGGCGTGCTCCGGCGGTGTCCCAGGATTTGACGTGGGCGCGCGGACCGACGTGCTCACAGGCGCGCCGAAGGCGTGGAGCGCGCTCACACTGCTCCGTGCCATGAATCCGCAGGTCTTGGCGCTCGACGAGATAACCGACCCCGCCGACGCCCGCACGCTCCTGCACGCCTCAGGCTGTGGGACGGCGGTATTCGCTACGGTACACGCCGCGTCCCCGGAGGAGGCCATGGCGCGCCCCGCGCTCGCCGGCGTTATACATATTTTCGAGAAGGCGGTGCTGATAGAGCGCCGTGAGGACGGGCGGAGGGCGAGCATATCCGATATGCCGCGCCGCACATGATGCGCGCCGTCGGCGCCGCGCTCGTGATACTCGGCTCGTCCGGCGCGGGAGTGGCGGCGTTCCGCGCCGCCGCCGCGCGGGTGAGGACGCTTTCGTCCTACGCGGCGATGCTCGGCGTGCTGAGGCGGGAGATATATCCGGAGCTTGCGACGCTCGAGGAGGCACTTTCGGCGGCAATCCGCGCGGACGCCGCGCCGGACTTTGCGCGGAGCGTGCTCCGCGGTATGCGCTCGCGCGGCGGCGCGGATGCCTCCGAATGTTGGCTCGAAGCGTGCTCAGCCGCGCCGCAGGAGATACGCGGGATACTCGCGGAGCTTGCACCGCTCCTCGGACGGTGCTCTGCGGAGGAACAGAGCAGAGCACTCGAGAAGGCGGAGCTGCGTATAGAGCGCCTCCGCGACGCGGCGGAGGACGAGCGGCGGCGCTCGGGACGGATGTATATAACCTTCGGGATATGCGGAGGAGCGGCCGCGGCGGTGATGCTCCTTTAGAGAAAGGGATGTCTGTGTGCAGGTAGACCTGATATTCAGAATAGCGGCGATAGGGATCCTAGTCGCGGTTCTCAACCAGCTCCTCGTACGCTCGGGGCGCGAGGAACAGGCGATGATGACGACGCTTGCGGGACTAGTCGTGGTGCTCATGATACTCCTTCAGGAGATAAACACCCTGTTTGAGACGGTGCGCACCCTCTTCGGGCTGTAGAGATGTATGGAAACTGCGTTGAAGGCCGCCGTGGCGGGACTTACGGCGGTGGCGGCGGTGCTTGCCCTAAAGCGGGACAATCCCGCCGGAGCGTTCGTGCTTGCACTCGCCGTCGGGACCGTAATACTGTCGGCGACGGTGGGAATATTTTCTCCCGCGGCGGAGTTCCTTTCGGAGCTTGCGGAGGCGGCGGGGCTATCGGGCGAGATACTCGGCACGCTCCTTCGCGTGCTTGCGGTGGCATCCGCCGCGCACATAGCCTCGGAGAGCTGCCGGGACGCGGGGGAGCGCGGCGTCGGAGCCGCGATAGACCTCGCGGGCGGAGCGGCCGCGCTTGTCGTATCGCTGCCGCTTCTCTCGGCTGTGTTCTCCTTCTTGCGTGGCTTTGCGGGGCACTAGCGGCAGAGCTCCATCCCCACATCGTGGGGGAGGACGCCGCCGCGCCGGATATGTCGTTTGACATTCCCTCCGAGGCGTCGGATTTCCTCGGCGGAAGTCCGGAGAATATGACGCTTGACGAGGGAATCAGCGCGCTTGCGGAGGGCGTCGCGTCGCACTCCGGCGGGATGCTCCGCGCCGCCGCGCTCCCCGCCGTGACGGTGCTCACGGCGGCGCTCTTCTGCGGCGCGGCGGAGACCGCGTTCGCGGGGCGGGACAGGACAGTGAAGGTCATACCGCTCGCGGGAGCGCTCGCAATAGTCGCGGCGGCGGGCTCCGACCTCGCGGCGCTTATGGACATGGGGCGGAGCGCGGTCGAGACTCTCAACTCCTTCTCGAAGGGACTTCTTGCGTCGCTCGCGGCGGCGGGAGGGGTACTCGGCTCGCCGGGAGGTGCGGCGGCGCGGTACACGGCGGCGATGATGTTTTCGGACGCGCTCGCAACGGTGATAGAGCGCGCGGCCGTACCCGCGCTATACTTGTACGTCGCGGTCGCGACGGCGGACGCGGCGGTGGGCGGAGACTCGCTCGCGGGGCTTGCGAAGCTGATAAAGAGCGCCGTGACGGCCGCGCTCGGCACGCTGCTTGCGGCGTTCACGCTCTATCTCGCCCTCAGCGGCATAGCGGCGGGCGGCGCGGACGCGCTCGCGATAAAGGCGGCAAAGACGGTCATATCAAACGCGGTGCCGGTGGTGGGCGGAGTGTTGAGCGACGCGAGCGAGACGGTGATAGTATCCACCCGCGCCGTGCGGAGTGCGGCGGGGATAACCGGGCTTATTGCGTTCGCGGCGCTGGTGCTTCCGCCGTTTCTCCACATCGGCCTCCGCTACCTGTTCCTGAAGCTCGCGGCGGCGGTGAGCCCGCTCGTGTGCGAGGGACGGCTTTCAAAGCTCATCGAAAATCTTACCGGGGCGTTTGGCATGCTGCTCGGGATGCTGGGGGCGTGCTCGCTCATTACGCTTGTCTCCGCGCTGAGTATGATCTCGCTCTCGTCGGGATGACCCCGCCCGGTATAAAACAGCGCCGTACGCGCGGCGCCCATGAGGCAGGACAATGGAATTTATACATAACTGGATAGTCGGGATATGCGCGGCGTCGATACTCTACGCCGCCGTGCATTCGCTCGCGCCGGAGGGCGCGGCAAAGCGCGCAGTACGCCTCGCCGGCGGCGCGTGCGTACTGATAGCGGTCTGCGCTCCGATAGCTAAGGCGGACCTGAGCGGCCTCGCGCTCGAGGCCGGGGAGCTCTCGGACGAATACGCCGCCGAGGCGGAGCGCATGGAGCGTGAAAGGTTTGAGTTTATGAAGTCGGTCATAGAGGAGAAAGCGAAAGCATATATTTTGGACAAAGCGGATGAGCTGGGGGTGGCGTGCGACGTAGATGTGATGTGCTCCGATGAGGAGGGCGTTCCGGTGCCCGTGTCGCTCCACGGAGTCTGGTCGGGGGACGAGGACGCCCGCGAACGCCTCGCGGACGCCGTTGCGCGTGACCTCGGGATACCGCGTGCGTCGCAGAGCTGGGGAGCTGACGGCGGATGAGACAGGACGTCCTGAAAAAGCTGACGGAGGCGGCGAAGCGCTACAGGTATATGCTGATAGTCATAGCGGCGGGTCTGCTTCTTCTGCTGCTTCCCACCGGGAAGAAGACCGAAAGCGAGCCCACGGCCGCGCCCGACTTTGAAGCCTTTGAGCTTGCCGAGTTCGAGCGCCGTATAGAGAGCGCGCTTGAGAAGATAGACGGCGTGGGAAAAACGGAGGTGGTTCTGACACTGGGGTCCACGATGGAGACTGTCTACCAGTCCGACCTTACAAGCGACGAGCGGGACGGCTCCGCCTCCCGCAGGAGCGACACGGTGCTCGAGAACACCGGCTCCGGCACGCAGTCGGCGGTAGTGCGGGAGCGGATATATCCCAAGTTTCGCGGAGCGCTCGTGGTGTGCGAGGGAGCGTCGAGCGCAAGCGTTCGTCTGGAGGTGACCCGAGCCGTGGAGACGCTCACGGGCCTTTCCGGCGACAGCATCACCGTACTGAAGCGCGGAGCAGACTGACAGGTAAAGAGAGGAGTTCAGGCAATGAAGAACGCAAAGATCTGGAAGAAGAACGCGGTGCTCGCCACCGTTATACTGTTCGTATGCGTGGCGGTGTACCTCAACTGGTCTTACGGGAGGGACGCCGCGGCCGTGGCGGAGGTCTCTCCGTCCCCGGCGGCGTCCGGAACGAAGGTGTCCGACATAGACGGCGGCGGCTCGACAGAGCTCTCGGCCGTGGGAGCGAGCACCGAGCCGGCGGCGTCGGAGCCGTCCGGTGAGACGTCCGAAGCGGACGCGCCGGAGGCAAACGAGTATTTTGCCGAAGCGCGCCTCAGCCGCGAGCAGGCGCGGGCAAGCTCTATTGCGATACTCCGCGAGTCGGGCGAGACCGAGACCGCGTCGCAGGAGGCGCGGGACGAGTCGATAGCGGCGGCGAACCTCATCGCCGCGAACGCTCTCAAGGAGGCGGAGATCGAAGGCCTCGTCATGGCAAAGGGCTTTAGTGACTGCGTCGCGTACATATCCGACGGCGGGATAGACGTCATCGTCGCCGCGCCGGAGGGCGGGCTCGTCAGCGAGCAGGTCTCGCAGATAAAGGACATAGTCTTAAGCAAGACCGAGATCCCGATAGAGAACGTAAGGATAGTCGGGGCATAACAAAACGGCGGACGGCGGAACAGACCGTCCGCTTTTTTGCGTCCGCGCGGCGGAAGCCGGTACGGATCGCGGCAAACACCTTGTCTTTTTTTTGCGGGCGTGTTATAATCGGGATATACACGGAGTAACCGTCACAATCTGCTTTGGGGGTGCGGAAAATGCCCGACAACAAGGAATACATCAGAAGTGAGGACGAGTTCGGAAGCATCAGCATATCCGAAGAAGTGATATGCTCGATAGCGTCCGCCGCCGTGGGCGAGGTGAAGGAGTTTACGCTCGCCGGCGGAAGGGGCAGAGCCGTGCGCGTGACCCTCGGAGACGCCTCCGCCTCGGTGGACATAGCGGTCTCTGTAAAGCGCGGAACGAAGATACCCGTCGCGGCGGCAGAGCTTCAGAAGTCGGTCGCGCAGGCGCTCGAGGCGATGGCGGGACTTCCGACCGACGCCGTAAACATTCACGTCGTAGGGCTTGACCCTGTGGAGGAAAAGATCTGATGACAAGACGTGCCGCGCGCGAGGCAGCGCTGCAGATAGTTTTCGAGATGAGCTTCAAGATACCGTATGAGGCGGCAAACTGGCGCCTCAGCGACGACGGACTGAAGAGCCTCTCCGACCAGACCGAGCTTTTTGACATGCCGATAGACAGCGATTCTCTCGGCTACATAAACGCGGTCGTAAACAACATCGTCGAGCACTATGACGAGATAGACGGATATATCTCAAAGTATTCCCACGGCTGGAAGATCTCGCGGATAAGCCGGATATGCCTCGCGGTGCTGCGGCTCTGCATCTGTGAGCTCAGATATATGAGCGACACGGTGCCCGCCTCGGTCGCGATAAACGAGGCGGTGCGTATGCTCAAGTGCTACGACGCGGACGACAGCGCTCCCTTTGTCAACGGCATCCTCGGCGCGTACTACCGTTCGGAGCACGGCGGAGAAGCGCCGGAGCTTGCGAAGGAGGCGTCCGAGCCGTCCGAACTGTCCGAGCCGGAGGACGATGCAACGTGAGCCTCTTTCTTGGCTTTGACACCTCGAATTATACGACCTCGACGGCCGCCGTCTGCGGCGGCGAGGTCGTGGGAAAGAAACGCCTGCTCGACGTGAAGCCGGGTGAGCTCGGCCTTCGGCAGAGCGACGCGGTGTTCGCACACACAAAACGCCTCCCCGAGCTTGCGGAGGCGCTGTTTTCGTGTATCAGCGGCAATATCACCGCCGTCGCGGCGTCCACGCGTCCGCGCGCCGTCGAGGGCTCGTACATGCCCTGCTTCCTCGTGGGCGAGGGACAGGGGAGGACGCTTGCGGCCGTCGCCGGAGTCCCGTTCTACGCGGTGTCGCACCAGCAGGGACACATCGCCGCCGCCGCGTGGTCGGCGGGGAGATTCGACCTGCTCGACCGTGAGTTTCTCGCGTACCACGTCTCCGGAGGCACGACCGAGCTTCTTCACGTCACGCCCTGGGAGGACGGACTGCCGGTCTGCTGCCGCGTCGGCGGCACGGCAGACCTCGCGGCGGGGCAGGTGATAGACCGCTGCGGAGTCGCGCTCGGGCTCGGGTTTCCGGCGGGGCCGGAGCTTGAACGCCTTGCCCTGGGAAGCGGATCGGTAAAACCGTTCCTGCCAAGAGCGTCCGGCGGGGACTTCTCGCTTTCCGGAATTGAAAACAAGTTCAAGGAGCTGATAGGTACAAAGCCGCCGGAGTATATAGCGCGGTTCGTGATAGAGAGCGTGTCGGCGGTGCTCGAGCGCGCGGCGGCGCGCGCCCTCGAGAAGCGCCCCGGCCTCGAGCTTCTCTGCGCCGGAGGCGTCATGTCTAACGGGATAATACGCGCGCGGTTTGAGGAGAGGTTCGGCGCACACTTCGCCGAGCCGTCTTTTTCAAGCGACAACGCCTGCGGCGTCGCGCTTCTCGCAGAGAGACTTTACACGAGGGAGGGGAGAGGATGAACCGCACGGTCTACACCGTCTCGGAGATAACGTACCACGTCAAGTTGCTCGTCGAGAGCGACCGCGCCCTCGCGGACGTCTACGTCTCCGGCGAGCTTTCAAACTACAAGACCTACCCCTCCGGCCACCACTACTTCACCCTCAAGGACGCGGAGAGCACGCTGAAATGCGTCATGTTCCGCGGAGACGCGTCAAAGCTCCGCTTTAAGCCGGAGAGCGGGATGAAGGTCATTATACGCGGCCGCGTTGCGGTCTACCCACGCGACGGCGCGTACCAGCTCTACGCCTCCGAGATGATACCGGACGGCGTGGGCGCGCTCTACGTCGCCTACGAGCAGTTAAAGCAGAAGCTCGAGAAAAAGGGTTACTTTGACGAGGCGCACAAGAAGCCGATACCGAGGTATCCCGCGAAGATCTGCCTTGTCACCTCGCCCGCCGGCGCGGCGGTGCGGGACATGCTCCGAATACTCGGCGGACGCTGGCCCATAGCGGAGGTCGTTATAGTCCCGACGCGCGTACAGGGCGAGGAAGCTCCGGCGGAGATAGCCGCCGGAATCGACTACGTGAATAAACACATCCCCTGCGACCTCATCATCACGGGGCGCGGAGGAGGTTCGATAGAGGACCTGTGGGCGTTCAACGACGAGCGTGTGGCGGACGCCATATTCCGCTCTAAGATACCGGTGATAAGCGCCGTCGGCCACGAGCCGGACTTCACTATATCCGACTCGGTGGCGGACCTCCGCGCGGCGACGCCGTCGAACGCGGCGGAGCTCGCCGTGCCGGATGCGGACGAGGTAAGGATACAGCTTGACGGCGCCGGTGCGCGGCTTCGCGCACTGGCCGACCGGCACATACGGCTCGCGCGCCTGCGTCTCGACGCGCTCGCGAAGAAGCCGGTCTTTTCCGGCCCAGAGGGGACGCTCCGCGAGAGGCGGCACCGCCTCGACCTCGCGGAGAGCGCCTTTCTCGGCGCGGCGGAGAAGAGGGTCGAACGGGAGAGAGCGAAGCTCTCGCGGATAGCGGCGTCGCTCGACGCGCTAAGTCCGCTCGCCGTCCTCGCGCGCGGCTACTCCATCGCAAGTCTCCCGGACGGTACAGCGGTCCGAAGCGTAAAGACGCTGAAGCCGGGCATGGCGCTCCGGCTGAGATTTGCAGACGGCACGGCGGAGGCGGCGGTAACCGGCGGCGCGCCTAAGCGGCGGCAGAAGTCCTCCGGTACAGACGAGCCGCCCGAGCAGCTTGAGATATTATAATTCGAGGTGAAATATATGGCGGAAAAGAAAAAGCCGAGCTTTGAACAGTCGCTCAAAAGGCTTGAAGAGATAGCGGCTCTGCTCGAAAACGGAGAGACGCCGATAGAGGAGTCGCTGAAGCTCTTCGAGGAGGGCGCGGCGCTCCTCAAGGACTGCAATAAGATCCTCGAGGAAGCGGAGAAGAAGGTGAGCATCCTCGTCGGAACGACAGAGGAGGGCGAACCCGTCACCGAGCCGTTCGGAGGAGCGGAGGAATGAGCGCGCACCGTGACGCGCTCGCGCGCGAGGTGAACGCCGCGCTTGACGCGCTCCTGCCGGAGGGCGGAGAGACGTCGCGCCTCTACGAGGCGATGCGCTACAGCGTCCTGAACGGCGGCAAGCGCCTCCGCGCGGTGATGCTCCTCGAGTTCTGCGAGCTGTTCGGCGGAGACAAAGAGCTTGCGATGAGATTCGCGTGCGCTCTGGAGTGCATACACGCCTACTCGCTTATCCACGACGATCTGCCCTGCATGGACGACGACGATATGCGGCGCGGAAAGCCGTCCTGCCACATAGCGTTCGGTGAAAATGTCGCCGTGCTCGCGGGCGACGCGCTACAGACCTTTGCCTTTGAGCAGATGGCGCTCGCGGCGGCGGAACGTCCGTCGGAGGGACTGGAGGCACTGCGCGTCGCGGCGAGCGCCGCCGGTCCCGCGGGGATGTGCGGCGGACAGCTCCTCGACCTCGAGAACGAGACGCGGCGCGCCTCCCGCGAGCGGCTCGAGACCACCTGCCGCCTCAAGACCGGAGCACTCATCTCCGCCGCCTGCGAGATGGGCGCGATACTCGGCGGCGCAAACGCCGCCGGACGCGCCGCGGCGCGGAAGTACGCAGAGGGCGTCGGCCTGGCATTTCAGGTGATGGACGACCTGCTCGACGTCGTCGGCAGTGCAGAAGATTTCGGCAAGGCTACCGGCGCGGACGCGCGGCGCGGAAAGAGCACATTTGCCTCCGAGCTTGGCCGCGAGGAGTGCGAAGGGCTTGTCCGTTCCCTCACAGACGGGGCGGCGGCCGCGATAAGAGACATACCCGGCTCGGAGGAGCTCACGGCGCTCGCGGAAGAGCTCGCCCGGCGCAGCTTCTAGACACTACATTCGGAAGGTGACAAGATGTTTATTCCGTATCTGTCTTTATCGACGGCGGTGAGCTTTCTCACCGGCAACAGGATAATAAACGCCGCCGTCGCAGCATGGCTTATAGCTCAGGTGACGAAGGTAATAGTGGAGTCGCTCCGCCTGAAGAAATTCGTGTGGAGACGGTTCTTTGTCGGCTCGGGCGGGATGCCCAGCTCGCACTCCGCCTGCGTCTGCGCGGCGACGGTCGCCGTCGCGCGCGTCGCGGGGATACAGAGCGTCGAGTTCGGCATATCCGCGATATTCGCGTTCATCGTGATATTTGACGCGGTGAACGTCCGCCGCGCGGCGGGGGAGCACTCCCACGTCCTCAACGTCATGATACAGAGCGCGGACAAGCAGTCCCCCGAGCTGTTCGGGCGGCAGATGAAGGAGCTTCTCGGGCACACGCCGCTCCAGGTGTTCGTGGGGATGCTCCTTGGCGTCGCCGTGGGATTCTTCATGTGACCGCGCGGGACGTCTTTTCAACAGAATTTATTCCTCCCCTTGAATAAAGGGGAGGTTTGTGCTATAATAAGAAACTGCATAATGGTGGCGCAGTATCCTAGTCAGAGCAGCCGGCTCCTAGGACGGGCCTAAAAATCCGTTGAAGGGCACATCGATGAAGTCCCTGGTGTTTGCTTCTTTCGCCCAGACTGGGGTG
>CANPWY010000038.1 GCA_947585215.1 uncultured Clostridia bacterium | reverse complement strand
GACGAGGCGACGAGCGCGCTCGACAACACCACCGAGATACTTATCCAGCAGGCGCTCGACGAGCTGTGCGAGGGACGTACGACGCTCGTCGTCGCGCACCGCCTCTCGACCGTCAAAAACGCCAATCGCATAGTCGTCGTCGAGGGCGGACGGATAACCGAGGAGGGTACGCACGCGGAGCTGATGGAGCGCGGCGGCACATACGCGAAGCTCTACAGCCTCCAGTTCCGCACGGAGGACATGGCGCGGCTCTGACCCGTTTCGACAGAAGCAAAAAAGCAGGTTCCCGGTTTTCGGGAACCTGCTTTGGCTTGTTGATAAACCTAACTGAAATTCGTCGCTTTAGCGACGAATGAATTCAATTATTTTTTCCGGCGGCGTGTACGTCGGAAAAAATACCTTGCGCGGAGCGCGCTTCGCACGCCGTAGGCGTGAGGAGCGAAGCGTTCTCGCGGCAAATTGGTAAGGGCGCTTTAGCGCCCGCGATTTGCCGCGACGCTTTCAAACCTGACGAGTTTTGTGCGGTCGAGCGCGAACATTATCGCGGGGACGAGTATGAGATGGAGGATTATGCCGGGGACGGCGTTCACAAACGCGCCCGCCATAAATGCCTGCCAGGTGAAGGCGTTCCCGCCGAGGCCGAGGAGTATGACCTGCGCGACGCCCCAGACCGCGCGCCCCGCGAGCATCGCGCCCACGAGCGCTATATACACCGCGAGCATTCCGCGGCGGTGGAGGAGACGGTATATGAGACCGCTCACAAGTCCGTAAGTAAGGAGCTCGAACGACATCGCGAGCGCCGTCGGGTAGAGCGGCGGCATCCCGAGGATGAGCGAGCGGCTGAGCGGAAGGAGGAGTCCCACGACCGCGCCGTAGGGCCATCCGCAGATAAGTCCGCAGAGAAAGACCGGAATGTGCATCGGCGAGAGCATCGACCCTATCTGCGGGATATGACCCGTGAGGAAGGGGAGAACAAAGCCGATTGCGATAAACATGGCCGAAAGAGTCAGATTTTTGACATAGCTGCGCATTTTTACACCTCAAATATGTAGTAGTTTGACCGTCTTGGACGGCGCAGCAGTGTCTGGGACATCAGCTTGGATAAGTTGGAGCGAACTCTAAGTTTTTCACCTCTGAATCTCGGATTTTGCCCGCCTTGGGCGGGCAAAAGTTATCATATCATACTTTTTCCGGGTTGTCAACAATGCTTCCCCAAACGGCGCAGAGCGCCGTTTGGGGACCCCTTTGATTGAAATGCTCGCCCCGAATGAATCGGGGCTCCGCGAAGTTGGCGGCTTTGCCGCCAACTTCAACCGCGCGAACCGGCGCGGAGCGGCGTTTCACGCCGTTTGGGGAGCATTGACGCCGCCCGCCGCTACTCGCCGAAGTACAGCGGTATCGTGACGGTGTACCGCTCGCCCGAGCCGTCCGGGTTCTCGGCGAAGTCCACCGAGAGGCGGAATTGATCGGTCTCGCTCCAGCCGCGCAGAATGACCTGCGGCATCGGGACGGTGGAGAGTATCCCGTACCACAGCTCGTCGCGGTCGACATCGGGGTACCGGGACCGAATGTGTTTTTCCGCGCGCTCAAACGGAGCAATATTCGGGCAATAGACTGAGCAGTTTGAGAAGTAACTGCCGTCCTTTTCGGACGCGATGACCGGCTCGTAGCTGCCGCTCTCCGTGTTGAACCGCTCAAAAAGGAATGAGTCCTTCTGCATGCAGCGCATGTCGCCGTTTGCGCGGAGCGAGACCTCGAGTTCCGCGACCTCCTCGCTTTCATACAGCTCTCCCGTTGCTGAGCGCCTGAGGTTTACGAGCATTATTTCCAGCGGAGCGTTGGTGTGCTCCGGCACGTCGTATTCGAAGCTGAAGCTCAGCAGGCCGCCAGTGCTCGAGCAGAAGTGGAGGCGGTCTGTGCCGTCGTCGAGCAGCTCGCGGGCGTAGATGGTCACACGGTAATGTCCCGGCTCCCGGTAGGGAATATTCAGTTTCACGTTGGCGCGGCGCTCGGAGTCTGCGGGTACGGCGGCATTATATATTTTACCGTTGAACATCAACGTGTGCGCCGCAACGTCGTTTATCGCGGAAAACTCCTCCCAGCCGTTTTCGCCCAGATGTTCGGCTGTACCTATTGATTCGTCGGCCTCCGGGTCGTAAGGGTTACCGGTGACGCTTTGCCACGCGGTGTTCCATCCCTTGACCCAGACGGATTTGCCGAGGGAGTAGTATTTTCCGTCGGTGGAGTACACCGCAAGCCGGATATCGGGACCGAGCGCTTCGGAGGAGGACAAACCGAGACCGCACCATGCGGCTTCAAACTTGTCCGCGTCCGGGCCGGACAGCTCAAGCGTTACGGGCTCCGTCCATGTATACGGGCCGCCGCTGAGGTCGAGAGCGGAGGGTGCGGGACGGAAAAAGCATACCGACACGAGTGCGGCGAGAACCGCCGCCGCCGTCCATGCGAGAATTTTCCTTTTCATGCAGACCTCTCCTTTCGGGGTGTTCTGCTTCTATATGTCCGCACACGCCGCTTTGAGGACATCTTTTTTGAAAATTTTCGAAACATTTTTTGAAAGAGAAATCGCGGGCGGTCATACGACCGCCCGCATTACCTGCCTCGCAGAGTTTCGCCGCCTGTCACAGACAGGCGGCGAAATAGAGTTAAATTCGTAAATTTCGGCGGCATGTACGGCGAAATTTACACCTCTCGCGGAGCGCGCTTCGAAGCGCCGCAGGCGCGAGGAGCAGAGCGGAGCGTTTGCCGCCGGCAGAGCTTTGCTCTGTCCGGCGGCTTCGCCGGGAATTGGTAAGCGAGCGCAGCGAGCGCGATTCCCGGCGAAAGGCTATATGTTGCTCGCGACCTCGTACGCGTCCCAGATGGCGTACATGATGTTCGCGACGCGGTTCGCGTCGCCTATCTGATATATCTCCGCGACCTTGTCCTGAAGCGCGTCGTAAAGCGAATTTTCGCTCCGGTAGCCGATGCAGAGTATCACCGAGTCGGCGTCTATGTGCGCTGTCCCACCGTCCTTTGTGACCGAAGCACCCTCTGCGTCGACGCCGGAGAGCGCCGCTCCGCAGACTGTCTCTATCCCGCTGAAGGGAATCAGCGCCTCGAGCATCTCACTGTTTGCGTGGCAGAGAGGACCGTTGACCGCGAGGAGCTTCGGCAGTGCCTCGACTATCGTGACATCGACGCCCTTCTTCTTCAGCCACAGCGCGGTCTCGCACCCGACGAGTCCGCCGCCGACGATGACCGTCTTCTTTCCCGGGTCGGCCTTGCCGAGAAGCACGTCCTCAGCCGTGAGGACATGTCCACCCTCGAGCGGCAGAGTCTTAGGACGCGAGCCGGTCGCGAGCACCAGCGCGTCGAACTTCTCCGCAAGGATGTCTTCAGCGCTCATGCGGGTGTTGAGGCGGACTTCGACGCCGCGCTCCGCGAGCTCGTGCGTAAACCACTTAGCGAGCGCGCGGTCGTCCTCCTTGAAGTCGGGTGTGCCGCCGGGGATGAGGTTGCCGCCGAGGACGCTTCCCGCCTCACAGAGCACCGGAGTGTGCCCGCGCTCGGCGAGGACGAGCGCCGCCTCGCATCCGGCGGGACCTCCGCCGACGACGAGCACCTTCTTCGGCTTTGCCGCGGGGGTGAGGCGCGCCGCACGCTCACGGCAGCACGCCGGGTTGACGGCGCAGTTCAGCGCGGAGAACTCCTGTATCCTTCCCATGCATCCCTCGTGGCAGGAGAGGCAGGGACGTATCGACTCCACGCGTCCCGCGCGGAGCTTGTTCACATAGTCCGGGTCGGCAAGGAGCGGACGCCCGAGCGACACTATGTCGCACGCGCCGTCCGCGACGGCTTTCGCCGCCATGTCCGGGTCGTCCATGCGCCCCGCGCATATCACCGGTACGGAGACGGCGTCACGCACGAGCTTTGCATACTCAATGTAGAGGCCCTTCTTCTGATACATCGGGGGATGGCTCCACCACCACGCGTCGTAACTGCCGACGTCGACGTCAAGGCAGTCGTAGCCGTACTCCGTGAGGAGCTTTGCGGCCTCGACGCCCTCCGGCAGGTCGCGGCCCTTCTCCTCGAACTCCTCTCCGGGCAGAGCGCCCTTGCGCCAGTCCTTGATGAAGCTCTTCGGGCTGTAGCGGAGGGCGACAGGGAAGTCGTCCCCGCAGCGGCGTTTTATCTCCTCTACGACCTCGCGCGCAAAGCGCAGACGGTTCTCGAGACTGCCGCCGTACTCGTCCGTGCGGTAGTTGAAGAAGGATATGGCAAACTGGTCGAGCAGGTATCCCTCGTGGACAGCGTGTATCTCCACGCCGTCAAAGCCGGCGCGCTTGGCGTTGAACGCGCCGTCCCCGAAGCTCTTCACGATGGTATGTATCTCGTCCTTTGTGAGCTCGCGGCAGACCTTGTCGAGCCACCTGTGCATTATCGGCGACGGAGCGACCGGCGGGTACTCGCCGAGGTTTGTGGGTATAGTCACCCGTCCGAACCCGGCGGACATCTGGAGCCACACCTTCGAGCCGTAAGCGTGGATGCGCTCGGTCATCTCGCGCGCGGTGCGGACAAACTGGATGGAGTTGTAGGTGGGGCTCGGGCAGTTCGGCATACCGTGCTCCTCGACGACGTTGTCGACAAACGTCACGCCGGTGATGATGAGCCCGGTGCCGCCCTTCGCGCGCTCGGTGTAGTAGTCGATGCCGCGCTGGTTGAAGCCGCCGTCCGCATCCCCGAGCCCGAGCGGGCCCATCGGAGCCATAGCGAAGCGGTTCTTCATCGTCATTTTTCCGACACTTGTTTCCTCAAACAGTATCCTGTGTTCGGCTTTCATGCTTTCACCTCTCCCTGTGTTGGGGACTGCAGACGCGCCGCCGTCCCGTATGTTAACACTATTGTACCAAATATATCCGGCGGACGCAAGAGCAACCGCCGCAAAACGAACGGGCGGAGCTCACTGCGCGGACTTTTCACTGCTTCCTTTCCGTCAGACGCGCGGACGACGACCACGGATAAAGCAGAGCCGCCTGTCACGTCGTGACAGGCGGCTCTGAAAGTTTTACGAAGAGAAGGTCACGCGCGCTCCGCGAAGTAGTGCCTCCTGCCGCTTTCGAGCGTCTTCGACTCGGTTATGCGCACCGTCCCCGCCGGTGTGAGATTATCGATCGTGTCGCCCAGAAGAAGCTCGACCTCGCCCGCCTCGACCGTCCAGCGGAGCCGGCTGTCGAGGAACGCCGTCTCGTCGGCGTAGAAGTTAAAGCAGACCTCGCGGCTCTCACCCGGTGCGAGCTCGACCCGCGCAAACCCCGCGAGCTCCTTGTTCGGCCGCACGACGCTTGCGGTCTTGTCCCGGAACCAGAGCTCGACGACGTCCGCGCCCGCCATATTGCCGGTGTTTGTCACGGTGCAGGAGACCGTGACTCTGCCGTCCGGCGGCATCTCGCCGGAGGAGACGCGCAGACCGGATATTTCAAACGTCGTGTAGGAGAGACCGTGGCCGAACGGCCAGAGCGGGAAGCCCGGCTCGTCCACATACCCCTGCGTGATGTTGTTGTTGCTCTGACCGCGCCCGAGGACGCCGCTTCCACGGTTCTGCTCGGCATATATCGGAACCTGACCGGAGTGGCGGACGGCCGTCGCCGGGAGCCTGCCCGAGGGGTTCGACTTTCCAAAGAGCGTATCGGCTATGGCCTCCGCGCCCATCTGTCCGGGGTGCCACGCCTCGAGTATGGCGGCGGCGTGCTCCGCGGCGTAGACACTCGAGAGCGGCCTGCCGTCCATGTGTACGACGACGAGCGGAGTGCCGGTCTCCGCAAGCGCGCGGAGGAGCTCTTCCTGACAGCCGGGGAGGTCGATGTGGCTCGCGTCCACGTTCTCGCCCATCGTGCATCCGTCGGCGGAGCCGTTCCGCCCGCCGCAGACGTAGAGCGTGACCTCGCTCTCCGCCGCCGCGCGGACGGCCTCGTCAAAGCCGCTGTCGTCCGTTTCGAGGTTCCCGCACCCGCGGGCGTAGACCACTTCCGTGCCGGAGGGCGCGGCGCTCCTTATTGCCTCAAGAACGGTTTTCACGCCCTTGTAATCGCGGCGTATGAGGTCGTTTACCTCGGGAAGCGACGAGATCATGCTCTTGAGCGCGGCCATCTGCTCGTCGTCCCCTCCGACGCCCTCGAGACCCATAGTCTCGCTGAGGCCGAGGAAGATGTCGCGCATGCCCTCGTAGAAGGCGGGGTAGGTGTATCCGCTGAAGAGCGCCCGCACATTGTCCGCGTTGGGGCCGATGACTGCGATGCGTTTCTTTCCCTTCAGAGGGAGTGTCCCGCGCTCGTTTTTCAGAAGCGTCATGCTCTCGCGCGCGAGGCGGAGCGACGTGGCGGTGTGCTCATCCGACCCGCAGAGCGCCTTTGCCGTTTCGAGGTCGGCGTAGGGCTTTTCAAACAGTCCGAGCTTGAATTTGAGCGTGAGGTGGCGGCGGAGGGCGGTATCGACCGTATCCATAGAAATTTCTCCGGACTCCACGCGGCGGATGAACTCGTCGTCAAGGCAGACGCGGCGCGGGGTCTCGACGTCGAGACCTGCCGACAGCGCCATCGCCCCGGCGGACGGGTAGTCCTCCGCGATGTGGTAGACGTCGAAGAGCTTGTCTATCGAGCCGTAGTCGGCGACGACGCACCCGTCAAACCCGAGCTCGCCGCGCAGAAGCTCCGTCAGATACTTCTTCGTGCCGGTGACAGGCTCTCCGTCCACCGCGAGGTAGCAGTTCATCACGCCCTGAAGGCCGGCGTTGTCAATGGCGGCGGCGAACGGCTTTGCGTACACCTCGCGAAGCTCGCGCGGACCAATGTGCGCTCCCGCCATGTTTATGCCGCCCTCGCTTGCGGCGTAGCCGAGGAAGTGCTTTGCGCAGGACGCCATCCCGTCCTCGCCGAGCCCGCCCTGTATGCCGCTTATGTATGCGCTTCCCATGGCGGCGGCAAGCGTCGGACTTTCGCCGTAGGTCTCTCCTTGACGTCCCCAGCGCGGGTCGCGAGAGATGTCGAGCACCGGCGCGAGCGCGAGCTTCTGCCCGCAGGCCGTCATCTCGCGGCGTATCTCGGAGGTCATCTCATGGACGAGCGCGTCGTCAAAGGACGCCGCGAGGCCGAGAGGGATGGGGTACACTGTCGCGCCGGTGAGGGCGCCGCCGTTCAGCGTCTCCACATGGAAGAGGGCGGGGATGCCGAGGCGCGTGTTTTCGACGAGGTGCTTCTGCACTCTGTTGACCAGCTCGATGTTCTGCTCCATCGTCTGCGAGCCGTGGCTCATGGCGACCTGCCCGATGCCGTCCCCGAGCTCGGAGAAGTCGAGCATGCCTCCGAAGGCGTAGACGCAGGTGAGCTGCATGACCTTCTCGCGGACGGTCATACGGCCGATGAGGTCGTCCACCCTTTCGGCCGTCGGCAGTGACGGGTCTCTGTACTTTTCCATAGTGTCTTCTCCTTCCGTTTCGGTGTTCCGGGTTCTTGGTTCATACCATAAATATACACCGTGTAAGATTTGTAAGCAACAACAAAAACCCGGACAAGTGTATGAATAAAGAGAAAAGTCAAAACTCCCGTTTCCCGCACAAATCGAAAAAGATATGGACATTTTGAATCTGAGTGCTATAATAGAGCGTGGATTTTCCGAAAAGGTACAACGGCATCGATACAGATATGCCACGAGCCCGCACACGCGGGCGGAAAGAGAAGGAAATTATGCAGGTAATACTTGTCGGGTGCGGCAAGGTCGGCACCGCGCTCGCGGCACAGCTCACCGACGAAGGGCACCGTGTGACCGTCATAGACACCAGCGCGGACAAGATAGAGCGGATAAGCGAGGAGCTCGACGTCATGGGCATCGTCGGAAACGGATGCTCGATAAACACGCTGATGGAGGCGGCGGTCGACCGCGCCGACGTGTTCATTTCGGTCACCGGCTCGGACGAGCTGAACCTCCTCAGCTGCATGTTCGCGCGGAAGTCCGGGCACTGCTACGCGATAGCGCGCGTGCGCGACCCGCTTTACAGCCGTGAGCTCGACTTCATCAAGCAGCAGCTCGGCATAGCCACGATAATCAACCCGGAGCTCGCGGCGGCGCAGGAGATCTCGCGCCTGCTCCGCTTCCCGGCGGCAAGCAAGATAGACAGCTTTGCGGACGACAAGGTGCGCCTGATAAAGTTCCGCGTCACTCACGCTCAGGGGCTCGAGGGACTGCGCCTGCGCGAGGTGTCGAAGAAGTTCGGCTCGGACGCGCTGTTCTGCGCCGTCGAGCGCGAGACCGGCGTCGTCATTCCGGACGGCGAATTTCTGCTGAGGGTGGGCGACCTTGTCACGATACTCTGCCAGAGCGGCAGGGCGGGAGGATTCTTCGGGAAGCTCGGCATGCCGACGCACGCCGTCCGCAGTGCGCTCATAGTCGGCGGCGGCACGATAGGCTACTACCTCGCAAAGGATCTTCTCGACCACGACATACGCGTGCGGATAGTCGAGAGCGACTTCCGCCGCTGCGAGCGGCTCTCCGAGCTTCTGCCGAAGGCGACGATACTGCACGGAGACGGCACCGACAGGAAGTTCCTCATCGAGGCCGGACTTCCGCAGACTGACTCCTTCGTGGCGCTTACGAATATCGACGAAGAGAACATACTGCTCGCGTTCTTTGCGGGAAAGCTCAGCCTCACAAAGGTCGTCTCGAAGGTCAACCGCCTCGAGTTTGACGACCTGCTCGACGGCATGGATATAGACAGCGTCGTATACCCCAAGTATCTCGTGTGCGACTACATCGTGCAGGCTGTCCGCGCCCTCCAGAATCAGGCCGGAAACAACGTCAAGACGCTCTACCGGATACTCGACAACCGCGTCGAGGCGCTCGAGTTCAATGTGGAGGGCGAGTCCGCCGTCACCGGCGTGCCGCTCTCCGAGCTGAAGCTGAAGCCGAATCTCCGTATATGCAGTATCATCCGGGGCGGAAAGGTGATAATCCCGTTCGGCCGCGACGTCATAAAGCCGGGGGACACGGTCATAGTCGTCACCCTCGAGCAGGGAATGCAGGACATAAGCGGTATTCTTGCCAGATAACAGAGGGGTCTTAATGAACTTTTCGATGATAATTTTCATACTGGGACGGCTGCTTCTGACGCTTGCGGTGCTGCTGCTCCTGCCGCTCGCGACGGCGCTCATCTACCGCGAGGGGTGCGCCGTCGCGATAGGCGTCACCATTGCCGTCTGCGCCGCCGCGGGATTTCTGCTCTCGCGGCGGAAGCCGCAGAATCGCGTGCTCCAGCTCCGCGACGGATTTACCATCACCGCGCTCGCGTGGATAATGATAAGCGTGGTGGGCTCGCTCCCGTTCCTCATATCCGGAGAGATAGCAAGCCCCGTCGACGCGATATTCGAGACGGTGTCCGGCTTTACCACCACCGGCGCGAGCATACTCTACGACGTTGAGGCGATGAGCCACGGCCTGCTGTTCTGGCGGAGCTTCACGCACTGGATAGGCGGCATGGGTGTGCTCGTGTTCCTGCTCTCGATAACGTCGCTCTCCGGCGGCTCGCACGTCAACCTCATGAAAGCGGAGAGCCCCGGCCCGCAGGTGGAAAAGCTCGCGCCGACGGTGCAGTCCACGGCGAAGATACTCTACGGGATATACATCTTCCTCACCGTCCTCGAGATAGCCTTCCTGCTCGCGGGCGGAATGCCCGCGTTCGACGCCGTGACCGTATCCTTCGGAACGGCGGGCACTGGCGGCTTCGGCGTTCGGAACGACAGCATAGCGAGCTATTCTCCCTACGTTCAGACCGTTGTCACGGTGTTCATGATAATGTTCGGCATAAACTTCAACTTCTACTTCTTCCTGCTCATGCGGAAGTTCCGCAGAGCGGTCATGATGGAGGAGGTGAGGGTGTACGCCGGCATCATCCTCACGGCGATAGTCGTCATCACGATAAACATACACGGGCTCTATGAGCACATCTCAACGGCGCTGCTCCACGCGTCTTTCCAGGTGGGCTCGATAATTACGACCACCGGCTTCACCACGACAAACTACGATGTCTGGCCGGAGGCGAGCAAGGCGATACTCGTACTGCTGATGTTCATAGGCGCCTGCGCCGGAAGCACCGGCGGCGGCGTGAAGGTGTCCCGCTGCATCATCCTTTTCAAGACGATGCGAAAGGAGCTCCGCCGCCTGCTGCACCCGATGAGCGTCAAGAAGATAGCTCTCGACGGAAAGTCGATAGCGCACGAGGTCGTGCGCTCGACGAACGTCTTCATGTTCTCGTATATACTGATATTTGTCGTGTCGGTGCTCGTCATATCCTTTGACGGGTTCGACTTCACCTCGAACTTCACCGCCGTCGCGGCGACGCTCAACAACATCGGCCCCGGCCTCGGCGCGGTCGGTCCCGCGCAGAACTTCGCGGGGTACTCGGCGCTCTCAAAGCTCGTGCTGATATTCGACATGCTCGCGGGACGCCTCGAGCTCTTCCCGCTCCTGCTGCTCTTCACAAAGGAAAACTGGCAGAAATTCTGAGATAAACCGGAAGCCGCGTGCTTCCGGTTTTTGCCGCGAAATGACTGCCGCGATTTGACATGTTGCCCGCAGTAAGATATAATATCATTACATACCGTGACCTGCGGAGGTGCGCGGCTGAGAGGCGGCGCTTCGCCGCCGAAAAAGAAAAGGGAGGAATCTGATTGTACCGCTATGACCGGAAGGGCCCGAAGCGCGGCGTGGCGCTTTACAGCTACTCGGCGGAGTTCGGACTTACCAAGAACCTCGAAGACTGCTTCGAGGACGTGTGCGACATGGGCGCGCACGGCATCGAGATCCTCGCGAATACCCACATCGAGAACTACCCCTACCCGACCGACGAGTGGGTGGACAGGTGGTTCCGCCTCTGCGACAAGTACGAGATAGTCCCGGTTGAGTACGGTCACTGGATAGACAGCCACGTCCTCGGCGGACGCGAGCTCACCACCGAGGAGAGCGTGGAGATGCTCTGCCGCGACCTGCGCCTTGCGCACCGCCTCGGCTTTACCGTCATGCGGACGAAAATGCCGGTCATCAACGGCGCGCTCGAGCCGGTGGAGAACTGGCGCGAGATAATCTCCGCCGCACTCCCGCTCGCGGAGGAGCTCGGCATAGTGATGTGCCCCGAGATACACACCCCCTCGAACCTCAAGGGAAAGATGGTCTCGGAGTACGTCGACTTTATCAATAAGACCGGCACGAAGAACTTCGGCCTCAACATAGACTTCAGCGTGTTCCGCAGCCGCTTCGGCGAGGGAGAGTGGGTCGACCCGCAGTACAAGGCAAACGAGCCGGAGGACATCATCCCGCTCCTGCCGTACATCTACTGCTGCCACGCGAAGTTCATACACATGTCGGACGACTTCGAGGAGACGACGATACCCTATCCCGAGATAGTGAAGATCCTTCAGGACCACGGCTGGGACGGGTACCTGCTCAGCGAGTACGAGGGCGCGGACAAGTACGACCCCGGCTACGAGGTCGGCGCAACCCTCAGAAAACAGCACATCATGCTGAAGCGGCTCATCGGTGACTAGGAGGAGAGTATGGAAAGAGAAGTTATTCAGTCGGTAGGCTTCCGCAACATAAAGGAGAACGGAGAGATAACCGGGTTCCAGTTCAAGGTGCGCCTTCCGTACTACCGCGGCGTGTACCTCAGCCAGCTCCGTCCCGGAACGCTCTTTGTGGACGGTGAGAAAATAGAGAAGGAGAATATAGTGTGGTGCCTCGGCGGTGAAGACTACACGAACGAGGAGATGGCGGTCGACTTCAGGACGCACTGGACGCCCACCGACCTCGCCGTCCTCAAGGTGAAGAAGCCAGGCGGACTTTCGCAGGGGTACCATCACCTCAAGTACGGCTACTGCTTCACCTCGAGCTATATGCCGCCGATGATGCAGGAGTCGCTCGACCCGGACAAGGAGAACTTTGTCATCCTGCCGGAGTTTGGCCACCACGTCAACGAGCGGACGCTCATCATAGTGTAAAACAAAATGCGCAGGGAATTGCTTCCCCGCGCATTTTTGTATATGCGGATATTGAGCGCCCGCGTTTCCGGTGATATAATTAGGTCAAGTAAGATACGGGTCGTGCGCCCGAAGAATTTTCCGGCGGAATGCCCGCCGGCGAGGAGGATTTTTTATGAGCAGAGGTTACTACACACTGACGCGCGTCACCGACTACGGGCCGTACGTGACGAAGGTGATACTGCCGGTACCCGGCAGCGTGAAGGCGGAGGAGACGTCGCCGGAGAAGTTCTCGGTCTACGTCGAGCGGATGGACGAAAAGGGCGACGCGCTCCTGTTGCCGAAGAGCTGGATGGCGCGGGATGACAGGGAGCCGAGCAGGGGATACATCCCCGTCCTCGCGGCGTATCCGTCGGACATAGAGGGCAACAGAGCGGACGCCGGTGAGTTTGTTGCGCTCGAGGCGGCCTACGGCCCGACAACGCAGCTCTCGAGCCGCATATCCGCGCCGAACGGCCTCAACGTCTATGTGAAGATGCGCTACACCGTCACGCAGACGGCAAAGCTCGAGTCGGACGCCGGAACGCTCGGCGGGCTCCGCTGGGACTATCCCCTCGGCGACTCCTGCCCGGACGCGGAGGGCTTCCTCAATTCGACCTCGTCCTACGAGCCCGAGCCGCTGAACTACGGCTATTTCGTGCCGCAGACGCCGGGGGAGAAGCACCCCCTCATCGTCTGGCTCCACGGCGCGGGCGAGGGCGGCGTAGACGCGACGATAGCCTACACCGCAAACAAGGTGACGGCGTTCGCCGGCGAGAAGATACAGAAGTTCTTCGGCGGCGCTTACATTCTCGTGCCGCAGACGAAGACCTTCTGGATGAACGACGGATCCGGGCAGTACGGACAGTCGGGAAAGAGCATGTATGTCGAAGCGCTGAAGGCGTGCATAGACGAGTTCGTCGAGAAGAACCCGGCCATAGACCGCCGCCGCATATACATCGGCGGCGACAGCAACGGCGGCTTTATGACGATGCGGATGATCCTCGACTATCCCGACTTCTTTGCCGCCGCCTTCCCGGTCTGCGAAGCGCTCTACGACGGAACGATAACCGACGGGGCGCTTGAAAAGATCGTGCATCTGCCGATATGGTTCACCCACGCCAAGAACGACCCGGTCGTGAAGCCGGAGACGACCGTGGAGGCGACCTACAAGCGCCTCGTCGCCGCCGGCGCGAAGAACGTACACTTTACCTTCTGGCCTAGGATCGAGGACATCCACGAGGGATTCCGGGGGCCGGACGGCGGACCGTTCGAGTATCTGGGCCACTTCGCGTGGATACCGGTGTTCAACGACGACTGCCGCACGGACTACGACGGTGGTCCGGTCGCGGCGGACGGAAAAGAAGTGAGCCTTCTCGAATGGCTCTCGATGCAGCATAAATAATCGCTTCCCGCGGAGGAGAGACGGATGAGACAGACACATATTTCGGCGTACCGCCCGGCAGGGTTTGCGGAGAAGTACCAGAGGCTCGTGGCGGACACCGTCATACCCTACCAGTACGACATACTCCGCGACGCCGT
>CANPWY010000037.1 GCA_947585215.1 uncultured Clostridia bacterium | reverse complement strand
TTCGCGCAGGCGGAATTCATTTCCGCCGAGCATTTCAATCGGAAGGGCTCCCACGCGGTCGCCGACCGCGTGGGAATTGCGTAGCGGAGCGTTTGCTGTCGGTAGGGCTTCGCCCTATCCGACAGTTTCACTTGGAATTGCGCCTGCGCAATTCCAAGTGAACTTCTCGCGGGGAATTGGTAAGAATGCGCCCTCGAACCTCTACCGCATCTAACTCTCTACCGGGCGCATCAGACCTCGGCGCTCCGCGCCGACGTCCCGACATTGTGCAAACTTGGTCGTCTGCCCGCCGCGATTCCCCGCGACATTTCGCAGTTTACTGCGAAATGACCGCGACTGCTTCCACCTCGCACGCGACGCCCTTCGGCAGAGCCTTCACCGCGACGCAGCTGCGCGCCGGGAACGGCTCGGAGAAATACTTTCCGTACACCTCGTTGAACGCCGCAAAGTCGCCCATGTCCGCGAGGAAGCAGGTGGTCTTGACAACGCTTCCGAAGCTCGCGCCGCCCTCCTTCAGCACCTCGCCGAGGTTCTTCAGAACCTGCTCGGCCTGCTCCTTTATGCCGCCCGCGACGACGTCGCCGGTGGCGGGGTCGACCGGTATCTGGCCGGAGGTGTAGAGCATATCGCCCGCGGCGATCGCCTGGGAGTACGGGCCGATGGCGGCCGGAGCCTTGTCGGTGTGTATCTTCTTTATCATGGTGTTACCTCCAAAAATATATTGCGAGGGCGTTCCGCCCTTGTCCGCTGTAACGATTGTACCACATTTTCCCGCGTTCTTCAACCGTTTTTCGGGGAGACGTCGGCGGTCACTTGAGCTCCCACTTCACGTCCGGGAGTCCGTCCGCGCCGAGACGCCACGACACCGAGACCGTGCCACGCGGCGTTACGACCTCGCCCTCGGCGTGAGTGAAGTATCCCGGCACCGGCTTCACCTCGAAGCTCGCATATCCCGGCGCCGTCGGACGGACTCCGAGCACCGTCGCCGGAAGCTCGTAGAGCGCGAGCGACCCCCACGCGTGGCAGTCGCTCCGGCCGTCCGGGCTCTCGAGGCAGGTCGTCATGTTGTTTCTCAGCATGTCGCGCCAGAGGTCCCAGAGGTGTTCGGTACGCTCGTACATCCCCGCCTTCTCGAGCGCGCGGAACATGTAGAACATCATTGCGACCGAGCAACGCGGATATTGCTTCCCGCCGCCCGCGTAGACGTTCGTGACCTCGGTGAGTATGCGCTTCCCCTCCTCCGGCGAAGCGGTGTCGGTGAGCACCGCGAACACCTGACAGTGCTCGCTGTACTCCTCAAAGCCGGGGCCGTCCTGATAGAGGCCGTTCGCGCCGACGCAGTGTGCGCGGACGGCGCGCCGCGTCTCCTCCGCGCGGGCGCGGTACTCCTCCGCGACGCTCGTCCTCCCGACGTACTCCGCTATGTCCGCCGCCGCGTCGAGCCCGTAGATGTAGAGCAGGCTCTCCATCGTTATCGGACCCTCGGCGTTCGCGTTCGGAACGCCGGTCTGCCACTCGTCCACCCAGTCGATAAACGACCAGAACCGTCCGCCGTTGTTCGGCCCGCCGGTCTTTGCGACGAGGCCGCGTGCGTCGGTGTTCCTGCGGAAGTATTCGAGTATGCCGTCCACCGTCGGGAGATGGTAACGGATGAGCTCCTTGTCCCCGAAGTAGAGCATGTGGTCGTGAAGCATGAGTATGTAGTATATCGAAAAGCCCGGAATGACGTTCGTACCGTAGCAGGGATAGCTGCAGTTCAGCAGTCCGTCATAGCGCGCGGAGCGCTTGAAGTCGTCCATGCACTTGCGGGCGAGGCGGTCGTCCGCCGCGACGTTGTAGGTGTAGAGCATCTGCGAGCGCGAGTCCATGATGTACTGGAGCTGCTCATAGTACGGGCAGTCCTCATACGTCTCGTGCATACAGCGGCGGAGGGTGCGGACGCTGATGTCCCATATTCCCTCCATCGTACTGTCCGAGGTCAGAACGCGGGTCTTTACCTCGAGCGGATAGCCCGTCTCCTCGTATATGAGATGCGCGAGCGTGAGCGGCTCGGACGCGGTCTCTATCTCGAGCCGCACGAACCGGAACGTTCTAAACCAGAACGGCTCGTACACCTCCGGAGACTGCTCCGTGCCGTGCCCCGAGACCGTGTACTCGTCCGAGTAACCGGTGATAACACCGCTTGCGCAGTCCTCGCGGTCGCGCTTTTTCAGCTGCATACCGCCCATGCCGACCTCGACGGCGTAGCTCTCGGCATATATCAGCTTCACCTTCGCGCCCGCGCCTCCGCGGAGGGCAAGCGAGATGTAGCCGGTCATGAGCTCCCCCGCCGTAATCTCTACGGCGGCGCGGCTCCCCGCCGGGACGGTGAGCGGAGCGTCCCCGGAAAGGAGCGCCGTCCACTCGCCCGCGTCGTTCCTGCCTTCGCGCACCGCCTTGACGCCCGCAAACCTCGCGGGCTTGCGGTAGAGCGAGGGTATCGGCCTCGGCAGGAGGTTTCCGGGGCTTATCGCCGTCGGGAAGGTGCGCTCGTACCTCGGCTCTGCGAAACGCCAGTCCGAGTCGTCGAATCCGGCGGACTTCCACCCCTGCGCCTTTGCCTCGCCCGCGGCCAGTTCAAAGAACTGGAGCGGCGCGAAGTAGGGGTTCTCGCCCACAATTTTTATCTCATCCGCGTGGCGGAAGCGCCACGTCTCGTCCGCCGGAAGCGTCTCCTCCGAGCCGTCCGCGCGCGTGAGTTTGCCCTTGAAGAAGAAGCCGGGGCGCTCGGTGCGCCATATCGAATGATTGCCGTTTCGGTCGGTGAGCGGATAGCGCAGGACTACCGCCGCGAGGACGTTCGTCCCCTCCGTGAGATACGGGAGAAGGTCCGCCGTCTCGTAGAACCACACCTTCGCATCCCCCTTCTCCGGGCCTGTCTCGACGAGGCGTCCGTTGACATAGAGCTTGTAGCGCGAATCGGCGGAGACGTCCGCCGTGAAGCCCGCGGGCAGCTTGTCAAACGTGAGTTCCTTGCGGAAATAGACTATCTGCGGGTCTGGCGCGAGGGCGGCGTTCGGCTCGCCCGTCCAGACCCACCCGCTCCTCGGCAGACTTCTGAAGTATTCTTCCATCGTTTTCTCCTCTCTTTTTCTCACAGACGGATGAGCCGCCCGGTCTTCACGTCGCGGGCGTACCTGCCTATCTGCTCCCATGCAAGCTCCGCGTAGCTTGGCGTCGGCCAGTGGACCATTCCCTCGCAGGAGACTGTCCTGAAAAGGCACTCTCCCTTTCCGTTCACGCTGTCGCCGACGAAGTACTTCCGCCCGCGCTCCTCGCGCACATCGGTGCGCTCGAACTCCGCGCCGACGCTCCGCACCACCGGGTCAGCGCTCGCGGCGTAGAACTCCGCCGGCTTCCACTCGGACGCGCCGCATCCTCCGACGCGCCGCCAGCGGTCGAACGCGCGGCGCTTCGCCCCCGCGGAGAGGTCAATGACGCCGTCGCGGACGTCTCCCTCCGGCTCGCGGTGCAGCGGCTCGAGACAGAGCATCTCACGCTCGCCCATAAAGAGCAGCGCAGGGACCTCCAGCGTCTCGGCACGGCGGAGCATCTCCTCCGTCAGCCTGTACTCCGGGTAGAACTGTCCGTCGAGCTCGTGCGCGCGGACGTCCCCCGCGAAGAGCATACCGCCCATTCCCGCGCCGGCAAAGAGCTCCGGCCGCGCGAGGACGTTCCGCGACGTCATGAAGCCGCCGAAGCTGTAGCCTATGCTGTACACGCGGCTCTCGTCCACCGGATAGTGCTCCTTCGCGTAGTCGAGGAGCGCGAGGATGTTGTCAAGGTTCTCGTTTTCCGGGGCGATGACTATGCACTCCTCCCGCGCCGCCAGCTGCATGACGCCGTAGCTCTCGGCGAGCTGTATAGGATTGTGCGCCCCGTGCAGGCAGAAGATGAGCGGGAATCGCCGTCCCGGCGCGGCCTCGGACGCGGCGGGGACGTAGGACGCCCAGCGGTTCAGCCTGTCCGCGCGGTCGCCATGCGTCTCCTTTATGAGCCCCTTTTCGTACCCGCTCCAGTACTCCTTCGACTGCTCCGAGTCCTCGTCCATAGCCATGACCGCCATCCTCTCGGCGATGGCGCGTCCGTCCTCGGAGGCGGCTATCGCGTCCGCGTCCGCGAGCGAGTCTCCCATGGCGCGGAAAAGTCCCGCCGGACCCGCGTTCTGCTCCCTTCGGACGTCCTCCTCCGTGAGGCCCATCTGAACTTCCTTTTTCTCGTCCATACTATCCCTCCCTATAAAATCGGTCGTACCGTTATAATGTAATTATACAGCTTTTCCATGCCGCGCACAATCCGTTTTCGCTATTTCCATGCGGAGAGGGCGGCCGCACGGCCGCCCTCTTACTCCTGCTCCTCCTTGTTCCTCTCGTCCTCGAGCATGCGGTGCTCGTCTGAGCCGTGCGCTCCGAAGATGTCGCTCCCCCGGACCGCGCCGAAGACTATCGCGTCCCCGCCGAACCTGCCGCGTATCGAGTCTATCGTGTTCTCGAGGCGCTCGCGCTTCTCGCGCCGCCGTTCGTCCGATGGGCTCGCGAACAAATCGAGCTGCTCCGCCGCCTCGTCCTCGCGGACAAGTCCCGCCGCCGTGACCGTGAGCTGACGTATCGGCGCCGTCTCCTGCCAGTTTGACCGCACAGTCTCGAGCGCCGCAAGGAATATCTCCCGCGAGAGCGCCGTCGGGCGCGCGAGGCGCGTCCTGCGCGAGATGTCGCGGAAGTCGGGGCTTCGTATCTGCACCACGACCGTCGTACAGCGGAGGCCGTACTTCCGGAGCCTCCCCGCCACCTCGTCCGAGAGCGCGAGGAGCCCCGCCTTTATGTCCTTCTCGCCCACGAGGTCGCGCGTGAAGGTCATGCCGCTCCCCATTGACTTTGCCTCCTCGCGCTCCCCAAAGCGCCGGACGGGCGAGCTGTCCTCCCCACGCGCATAGTCGTAGACCGAGCGTCCCATCCGTCCGAGGACGCGTTCGAGAAAGTCGGGGTCGGCGTTCGCGACGTCGCCTATCGTCCTTATGCCGAACTTTTCAAGCGTCGCCGCAGTGCGCCGCCCGACGAACAGCAGCTCCCCCGCGGGACGCGGCCACACGACCTCGCGGAGATTTTCGCGGCTTATGACGGTCGTGGCGTCCGGCTTCTTCAAATCGCTTCCGAGCTTCGCTAACACCTTGCAGAAGCTCACGCCGACCGATATGGTGAGCTCGAACTCGCGCTTCATCGTCTCGCGGAGCTCATTTGCTATGGTCTCGCCGTCTCCGAAGAGCGACCGCGAACCGGTGACGTCGAGCCAGCTCTCGTCTATGCCGAACGGCTCGACCATGTCGGTGTAGCGCAGATACACCTCGTTTACCTTCTTTGAGAGCTCGGCGTAGCGCTCGTGGTGCGGCGGGACGAGCACGAGCGAGGGGCACTTCCGCCGCGCCTGCCAGACGGTCTCCGCCGTCTGGACGCCCGCCTTCTTTGCAAGCTCGTTTTTCGCGAGGATTATCCCGTGGCGCAGCTCCGGCGCGCCGCAGACCGCCATCGGCACGCGGCGCAGCTCCGGGTGGCCTATGCACTCGACCGAGGCATAGAAGCTGTTGAGGTCGCAGTGCAGTATAGTCCTGTCCGGCACGGGATCGCCTCCTCTCTGCGTTTACCGTGATTATAGCACATAAGCGAACATTTGTCCAGTCCAAATTCCGGCCATTCGTCCCTTTCCGGGTGTTGCAAAGCGTGAAAACGCGTGCTATAATATTCCTGCATGGATCCCAAAAATATGGAGGTATAAATGTTATGGCAGAGCTTATCGGAGCAGCAATAATCGGCCAGTCCGGCGGCCCGTCCGCGGTCATCAACGCGTCGGCCTACGGAGCCATCCGCACCGCCCTCGATTCTCCTTACATCACGAAGGTCTACGGCGCGGCGCACGGCATCAAGGGCGTCCTTGACGACCGTCTCTACATCATGGACGAGGAGGACCCGGCGGAGCTTGAGCTTCTTAAGTACACCCCCTCGAGCGAGCTTGGCAGCTGCCGCTACAAGATAGCCGACCCAGACTATGACGACACCGACTATCAGCGCATTCTCGAGATATTCAAGAAGTACAACGTCCGCTATTTCTTCTACAACGGCGGCAACGACTCGATGGATACCTGCAACAAGATATCCAAGTACATGATGAAGGTCGGCTACGAGTGCCGCATCATGGGCATTCCGAAGACGATAGACAACGACCTCTACGGCACCGACCACTGCCCCGGCTTCGCGTCCGCGGCCAAGTACATCGCCACCTCCCTCATGGAGGTCTATAAGGACGCGTACGTCTACGACACCGGCATGATTACCGTCGTGGAGTGCATGGGCCGTCACGCCGGCTGGCTCACCGCCGCCGCCGCCCTCGCCACAGAGGCGGGCGCGGGTCCCGACCTCATCTACCTGCCCGAGGTCAACTTCGACATGGACGACTTCCTTGCCGACGTCAACCGCATCTACGAGGCGAAGGGCAAGTGCCTCGTCGCCGTCAGCGAGGGCATCCACTATGCCGACGGCAGCTTCGTCAGCGAAGCAAAGACCGCCGCGACCGACGGCTTCGGCCATGCCCAGCTCGGCGGACTCGCGTCCCTGCTCGCTAACACCATCAAGGAGAAGACCGGCGCGAAAGTCCGCGGCATCGAGCTCAGCCTGCTCCAGCGCTGCGCCGCCCACTGCGCGTCGCTTACCGACATCGAGGAGAGCTTCATGAGCGGCAAGACCGCCGTCGAGGAGGCCGTCGCCGGCACCACCGACAAGATGGTTGGCTTCGAGTGCGACCGCACTAACGGCTACGAGTGCAAGCCGAAGCTCTTCGAGCTCACGAGCGTCGCAAACTTCGAAAAGAAGGTTCCGCGCGAGTGGATAAACGAGGAGGGCAACGGCGTTCTGAAGCCCTTCATCGACTATGCGCTCCCGCTCATCCAGGGCGAGACCAAGCTCCCCAAGGAGAACGGACTGCCGAGGTTCGCGCATCTCAAGAAAGTTATAGCGAAGTAAACTTCGCTTCGACGCGAAATGTGCTCGCTTCGCTGCGCACCCTTTCGCGTCGAGACTTTCACTTGAAATTGCGCAGGCGCAATTTCAAGTGAAGCTGTCGGATAGGGCAAAGCCCTACCGACAGCGGCGCTCCGCTACGCGCCGAGTTTTCCGCTTTCGGCGGAAAATCGACGCACGCTACGCGAGAAGTATTTTTCCCGACGTACACGCCGTCGGGAAAAATGATTGGAATTTATTTCGCCGCTGAAGCGGCGAAACTCTGCGAGGCTTATGAAAAGCGAGCCGATACGTTGTGTATCGGCTCGCTTTGTATTATTTTCAGGTTGAATGCGCGCCGGGCTTACTGCTCCGTGCCGGGCTTCTTGCCGCCTTTGAAGACAAAGAACTGCGAGAGCACGAAGTTCAGCACTAGGACGACGACATTGACGGCGACCTTCGTTATCATGCCCCAAAGGGAATCCTCGAGGCCGATGAGCTTGTTTGCGACAAACATCACAGCCCACTCGAGGACGGCAGTGAAGGCGCGGCTCGCAAAGAAGCTCGCCGCCTCGCGCAGGAGCGCCGCCGCGCCGTCAACGTGACTGCGGAATACAAACAGCTTGTTTGTCACATACGCGAACACCACCGACGCGACTATCGCTATGGCGTTCGCTATGTCGAACTCCACGCCGAGCTTGTAGCAGAGGAGCCAGAACAGCAGGTAGTTCACCGCCGTCGTACACGCTCCGACGACGACGTAGCGCACCAGCTTCTTAAACTTTTCGCTTTTCAGGAATTCCTTCATTCGTACAGACCTCTCTTGTCATTTGTCGACCGACTTCAAATAGGATACCATATTATTCTCGGAATGTCCAGTGTGAACCGCGGCTTCTCGCGAAAAGTACGGGTTTTCCCGGTGCCCTTCTTTTCCCGGGAAACGGCGGCGGGGTTTTTAGATTTATTTGCCAAAATCCGTATTCCGTGGTATACTATATGCTGTACGTTTGTATACATCGCGCGGCGGCATGAGCGCCGCGCGGACGGAGGTATCTTCTCTTCATGGAACATATTCCCTACCGCGGCAGACGTGAGGAGGCTATAAAGCCTTCCCTCTTCCTCGGCTTCGGACTTGCGTTTCTCCTGCTCGCGGCGGCGCTCTTTCTCTTCGCGCCGCTCCTCGGGTTCCTCGCCGCGCTGTGCGGGTGTGCTTCGGCGGCGTGTCTTCTGTACTACGCACTGCGCCGCGCCGTTGAGGCGGGTCTCTTCATCGGTCCCGCGAAGGCGCTTATCTGGCTGATGCGCATTGCATTCGTCGCGGGACTCGTGAGCTTCATCGCGGTCGAGTGCCTCGTCGTCTCCGGCGGACATACCGACGCGGAGGCGCGCGGCGCGGACTACCTCATAGTCCTCGGGTGCGGCGTGGACGGCGAGACGCCGTCGCTGATGCTTCAGAGCCGCATAGACGCGGCGGAGGAGTTTCTCCGGGCAAATCCCGAGACCACGGCCGTCCTCAGCGGGTGCCGGGGTCCCGGCGAGGATATAAGCGAGGCGGAGGCAATGCGCCGCGCGCTCTCGGGGCGCGGCATTGACGGCGAGCGACTCCTGCTCGAGCAGGAGTCTCGCGACACGATAGAGAACATCCGCAACTCGCTCGCGCTCATCCCGGAGGGCTCTCACGTCGCGGTGCTCTCGAACGACTTTCATCTCTGCCGCGCGCGCCTCATCGCGAGGAACGAGGGCGCGGATGTGTCGGCGGTCTCCGCCGTGACGCCGCGCGCGGACCTCGCGTTCTGCTACTACATCCGCGAGTACTTCTCGCTTGCAAAGGTGTTTTTCACCTATCTCTTCTGACACGGAGGGCAACATGTTTGAACGCCTGCTTGAAATAGAAAAAAGGTACGTCTCGGTCGGCGAAGAACTCGCCTCGCCCGAGGTCTACGGCGACCCTCAGCGCGCGGCGGAGCTTGCGCGCGAGCAGAAGCGGCTCGAACCGATAGTCACGACGTTCCGCGCCTACCGCGCGGCGCGCGAGGCGCGGGACGAGGCCGAGGAGCTTCTCTCCTCCGGCGAAAGCGACCTCTACGAGCTCGCGCGCGAACAGCTCGCCGAGTCGAAGGCAGAGCTCGAACGCCTCGAGGGCGAGCTCCGCGTCCTGCTCCTTCCCGCCGACCCGAACGACGACAAGAACGTTATCGTCGAGATACGCGGCGGCGCGGGCGGCGAGGAGGCGGCGCTTTTCGCCGCCGACCTCTACCGGATGTACTCGATGTACGGCGAGGCGAAGCGCTGGAAGACCGAGATAACGAACCTCAACGAGACCGAGCTCGGCGGCTTCAAGGAAGTAAGCTTCATCATCGAGGGCGCGGGAGCGTACTCGCGGCTGAAGTTCGAGAGCGGCGTCCACCGCGTCCAGCGCGTTCCGGACACCGAGAGTCAGGGGCGGATACACACCTCGACCGTCACCGTCGCGGTGCTTCCCGAGGCGGAGGAGGTCGAGCTCGAGATAAACCCGAACGACCTCCAGATAGACACCTACCGCTCGAGCGGCGCGGGCGGCCAGCACGTCAACAAGACCGAGAGCGCGATAAGGATAACCCACCTCCCGACGGGGCTCGTCGTGGAGTGTCAGGACGAGCGGAGCCAGTACAAGAACCGCGAGCGCGCCATGCGTATCCTCCGTTCCCGCCTCTACGACAGGATGCTCGAGGAGCAGTCGGCAGCGACGAACGCGGAGCGAAGAAGTCAGGTCGGCACCGGCGACCGCTCGGAGCGGATACGCACCTACAACTTCCCGCAGGGGCGCGTCACCGACCACCGTATAGGGCTCTCGCTCTACAAGCTCGACGCGATACTCGCGGGCGACCTTGACGAGCTCATCGACGCGCTCGTCACCGCCGACAGGGCGGAGAAGCTGAAGAACGCGGAGGCATAAGTCCGGTATCTTTTCCCATCCTCGGGTGAGGGGGTAGAATATGAAGACAAAGCTGTTCAGCCACGTTGTCTCGGAGGACGATCCGAGGATAGCGGAGGCGGCAAAGATAATACGCGGCGGCGGTCTCGTGGCGTTCCCCACCGAGACCGTGTACGGTCTCGGCGCAAACGCGCTCGACCCGGCGGCGGTGCAGAAGATATTCCGCGCCAAGGGACGCCCTGCCGACAATCCGCTGATAGCGCACATCTCGAGCTTTGAGGAGATACGCCGGCTCGTCCGCGTACTGCCGGAGTCAGCGGAGGCGCTCGCGAAGCGCTTCTGGCCGGGGCCGCTGACGATAATACTCCCGGCGGCGCCCTGCGTCCCGCCGGAGGTCACGGCGGGGCTCCCGACCGTGGGTGTGCGCCTTCCGGCGCACCCGATAGCCCGCGCTCTCATACGCGAGGCGGGCGTGCCGATAGCCGCGCCGAGCGCGAATTCCTCCGGCAAGCCCTCCCCCACCTCCGCGCTGCACGTCTTTGAGGACATGTACGACAGGATAGACGCCATCCTCGACGGAGGAAAAAGCGGCGTCGGCGTAGAGAGCACGATAGTCTCGCTCGCCTCGGGAAAACCGAAGCTCCTGCGCCCCGGCGGGATCTCGCTCGAACAGCTCGAATCGGTACTCGGCGAGGTGGACGTGGACAAGGCCGTCCGCGAAAAGCTCGCGGAGGGTGAGCGTCCGCTCGCCCCCGGCATGAAGTACCGCCACTACGCGCCGAAGGCGCCGATGACGCTCGTGATGGGCGACCCCGAGAAGAGTCTGCTGAAGATACGCGAGCTCGCGGGGCCGGAGGACGGAATCATCTGCTTTGACGAATATTTCTTCCGCTTCGGGAATACGAAGTACATACGCGGCTTCGGCCACTCCTGCCACCCCGAGGAGCAGGCGGCGCGGCTTTTCAAGATACTCCGCAGCTTCGACACGCTGCCGGTCCGCCACATCTACTCCCAGTGCCCGGAGGAGAAGGGTATAGGGCTCGCCGTCGTAAACCGCTTGAAAAAAGCTTCCGGCTTTAGTATAATACAGGTATAAAAACAATTGGTGTGAAATCACCGGGGGAGGTTATTCTATGTTGGGCAACATGAAGGTAATAGGCATAACGGGAGGCACCGGCTGCGGAAAGACCTCGGTGCTTCGCATGATGGAGCGGCTGGGCTGTTTCGCGATAGACGCGGACGAGGTCTACCACCGTCTGCTCCGCTACGACCACGAGATGCTCGCGCGCCTGCGCCAGGAGTTCCCGACCGTGTTCGACGAGGCAGGTCACCTCGACCGTACCGCGCTCGGCCACATCGTCTACAATGACGAGGCGCAGATGGAGGTACTTACCCACATCACCCACTACCACATCATCAAGGAGATACAGCACCTCCTCGAGCGCGGCGAGAGGAACGGCGCGGCCATGGCCGTCATCGACGCGGTGATGCTCATAGAGAGCGGCCTTGACAGGATATGCGACCTCGTCGTCGGCGTCACGGCGCCGCGCGAAGTTCGTGCAAGGCGGATAATGCGGCGAGACGGCATCACTGCCGAGCAGGCGCGCCAGCGCATCGACGCCCAGCCGGACGAGGACTTCTACCGCCAGAACTGCGACTACATTCTCTCCAACGCCGTCGATGACGGGTCGATACACGACAAAACCGTCGGCTTCTACGACAACCTCGTCAACGGCAAGATCTTCCCCAAAAAGCGGGAGGAGAACGAATAACGGCACCACCGTCCGCCGGCGGAGCCTGCGGACGTCACGCATAAAACAGAAAGGATGATAAAGTATGTCCGAACCCAAGAAGAGTCCCGCACGCGACCTGCTCGAGACGCCGAAGAACGGTCTTGACCGCATCAGCGACTCGGAGCGCGCCGAGATGAAGAAGTTTGCCGTCGATTACCGGCACTTCATCGACACCTGCAAGACCGAGCGCGAGACCGTCACCCACACGATAGAGCTCGCCGAGGCGCGCGGCTACAAGCCCTACGTCCGCGGCATGGCTCTGAAGCCCGGCGACAAGATATATTTCAACAACCGCGGCAAGGCGCTCTTCCTCGCCGTCATCGGCGAGAAGCCGCTTGACGAGGGCGTGCTGATAAGCGGCGCGCATATCGACTCGCCGCGCATCGACCTCAAGACGAGCCCGCTCTATGAGGACAGCGAGTTTGCCTTCTTCAAGACTCACTACTACGGCGGCATCAAGAAGTTCCACTGGGTCAACATCCCGCTAGAGCTTCACGGCGTAGTCGCAAAGAAGGACGGCACCGTCGTAAACGTCCGCTTCGGATGCGACCCGGACGAGCCGGTCCTCGTCATCGCCGACATTCTCATTCACCTCGCGGGCGAGCAGATGAAGCGTCCGGCGGCGGAGGTCTTCACCGGCGAGGCGCTGAACGCGCTCGTCGGCTCCGAGCCCGCCCATGACGACGACGGTGCGGACCGCGTCAAGCTTGCCGTCATGAGCATTCTTCACGAGAAGTACGGCATCGAGGAGGCGGACTTCCACTCCGCAGAGCTCACCCTCGTCCCCGCTATGAACTCGCGCGAGGTCGGCTTTGACGGCAGCATGATAGGCGCCTACGGCCACGACGACCGCATCTGCGCATACACCACCGTCCGCGCGCTCTTTGACATCGAGGGCACTCCGGCGCACACCGCCGTCGCGCTTCTCGTTGACAAGGAAGAGATTGGCTCCGTCGGCGTCAGCGGCATGAGCTCCAAGACCTTCGACACCTTCATGGAGGATATCTGCGAGGGCTTCGGCGTTCCGCTCCGCGTCTGCTATGAGAACAGCTGCTGCCTCTCTAACGACGTCGCCGCGGGCTTCGACCCGAACTATCCGGCGTCCTTCGACCGCCGCAACGCCAGCCGCCTCAACTACGGCATGGGCATCACCAAGTACACCGGCCGCGCCGGCAAGGGCGGCGCGAGCGACGCTTCCGCAGAGCTGATGGCGCGCGTGCGCAAGGTGCTCGACGACGCGGACGTCGTCTGGCAGATGGCGCCTCTCGGCGCTGTCGACGTCGGCGGCGGCGGAACGATCGCCGGCATTATGGCCAACCGCAACATCGACACCGTCGACGCGGGCGTTCCGGTCCTCTCGATGCACTCCCCGTGGGAGATAATCTCCAAGCTCGACCTCTACATGACCTACAAGGGACTGCACGCGTTCCTGACAAGCAAGTAAACAAGTCGCGGCGAATCGCGGGGGGCAGACTTTGTCTGCCCCCCTTACCAATTCGCCGCGAGAAGTTCACTTGGAATTGCGCAAGCGCAATTCCAAGTGAAGCTGTCGGACAGGGCGCAGCCCTGCCGACAGCGGGCGCTCCGCTACGCGCCTCGCGCCTGCGGCGCTTCGACGCATTCCCACGCGGTCAGCGACCGCGTGGGAGCCCTTCCGATTTAAATGCTCGGGGCAAATGAATTGCCCCTGCGCGAAGTTGGCGGCTTTGCCGCCAACTTCAACCGCGCGAACCGGCGCGGAGCCGCCTTCGGCAAAAAATCGACGCACGCTCCGCGAGAAGTATTTTCGGCGACGTACACGCCGCCGCCGAAAATGATTTAACTTTATTTCGCGCCTTTGGCGCGAAACTCTGCGAGGCTATGAAGCGGCGAAGGGAAATTGCAAAGTTTATGCAAACTTAAAGCTCCGGCGGTAAAACCGCCGGAGCTTTTGCGTTGTTATTCGGGTTTGTCCGTGGGTTCGACGAAACTGTCATTTCTCAGCAGGAACGCGAACACCGCGCACACCGCCGCACCCGCTATGCCGAGCAGGAACATCATGAGCGACGCGCCGGAGCCCGCTCCTGCGCCGAACAGCTTTGCCGCAAGGCCGTCCGGCGGCACGGACGCCATCAGCGGTTCGCATACCCTGTCCACGAGGAAGCCCCCGAGGAACGTCCCTATCGGTATCGTGAAAAAC
>CANPWY010000036.1 GCA_947585215.1 uncultured Clostridia bacterium | reverse complement strand
TCGTCATAAGCGACACGCCGAGGACGTCCATGCCGCAGTGGTTCGCGGCGATGACCTCCGGCACGGTGCTCATGCCGTTGGCGTCCGCACCGAGGAGCCGCGCGACGCGCACCTCCGCCGGAGTCTCAAACTGCGGGCCCGAGAAGTACATATACACGCCCTCTCGGAGGGTGAGACCGAGCTCCCGCGCGGCGGCCTTCGCCTTCTCGCGGAGAGCCGGGGAGTAGGCGTGGGTCATGTCGGGGAAGCGCGGGCCGAGCTCTTCGCAGTTCTCGCCGATGAGCGGGCTCTGCGGGACGAGCTTGATGTGGTCGGTTATCAGCATGAGGTCGCCAACGTTGAAGGAGGTGTTGACCGCGCCCGCGGCGTTCGTGACTATAAGCGTCTTCACTCCGAGCTTACGCAGAACGCGGATGGGATAGACCACGTCACGCATGTTGTAGCCCTCGTAGCAGTGGAAGCGTCCCTGCATCATCGCGACGCTTTTACCGCAAAAGTCGCCGAGCACGAGCCGCCCGGCGTGACCCGGCGCGGTAGACGTGAGGAAGTGGGGGATGAGACCGTAGTCTATCACCGCACCGCCTTCGACCTCGCCCGCGAGGTAGCCGAGACCGGAGCCGAGGATTATCGCGATCTCGGGCTTGAAATCGCCGGCGGTCTCGCGTATGGCGCGCTCGCTCTCCTCGAGCTCGCGCCAGAGAGCGCTCCTTTTTTCATCCTGTTCAAACATAGTTCTGCCTCCTTCTTTTGTGTCCGTCCGCCGCGCACCGGCGGTACGAAAATATATGTGTGACGGCCGCGCCGCGCAGAGAAAACCGCTCCGCGCCTGCGACCTAAATTACGACTATTCTAGCACATCGGATATGCTCTTACAAGCCCAAACTTCCGATAAATTCGCGTATCATGGCGTTTTCGGGGATACAACGCGCGTCGAGCGGCTCGAAGAGCTCGAGCGCGTCGCGCAGGCGCAGTATCTCGCGATAGCGGTCAAAGTCGGGCGTGACGCCGTCGAAGACGTGCTCCGAGAGCGCCCGCATGGCCGACACCTCGTAGGCAAAGCTCGAATCGAACATCACCCCCGCCGTGTTCTTGTAGGGGGAGATGTACTGCTTTTCGCCCCGGCGGAGGTTTTCCCACATCGCGAAGGTGACGGCGGGGGAGGTGCCGCGGAACTGCTCGTCCCGCACGACGCGGCGGAGTATGCGTATCCACGTCCCCTTGAAGACGATCGCGCCGTCAAGCTCGAAGTTCGAGCGCGCGGAGATGTACACCTTGAACGCGTTCGCGTTCTGTCCCTCGCCGCATATCGCACCGTTCAGGGCGTGTATCCCCTCGAATATCGCGAGCTCGTTTGCGGCAAGGCGGAGCGGACGTCCGCGCGAAGGGTCGCGCTTCTGCGTCTTAAAGTCAAAGTGCGGGACGATGACCTCCTCGCCGCGGTCAAGCTGCTCAAAGTGCCGCCGCAGAAGGTCGAGGTCGAGACACTCCGGGCTCTCAAAGTCGTACTCGCCCTTCTCGTTTCTCGGGGTGCGATCACTCACGTCGAGATAGTAGTCGTCCATCGAGATCGTGTGCGTCTCGAGGTCCATCGACCGAAGGCGGCGCTCGATGTTCTGCGCGGTGGTGGTCTTGCCCGAGCCGGAGGGGCCGCTCAGCAGTACGATGCGGCTCTTTTCCATGTTCCCCGCTATGCGGTTCGCGGCGCGCCGGATGTTCAAATCGTAGCGCTCGTTGCACTCTGCCACGAGCCCTTCCGGCTCGTGGAGCACGCGGTAGTTTACGTCAGCAAGAGAGTATGCCATGGTCGCGTCTCCTTTCTGTCGTGACGGTCACGCTCCGAGCGCGCCTTCAAGCTCGGAGAGACCCTTTGTAAAGTCGTGTGCGATGTACTCTGCGGCAAACTTAGGGTTCGTTATCCGCCCTATCTTCCCGCCGCCGGTGAGCTTCGTCACTCCGCCCGCGCCGAGCGCGACGGTGAGACCGATCTCCTCCATGACGAGCGTGTTGTACAGGCAGACCGTCCCCGGCTTTGCCCAGCCGGTATTTTCGAGCGGAGCCGCCATGTACTTCTGGCGGTAGAGGTAGTAGGGGAAGTAGCCGCGCCCCTCGAGCGCGGGGTATGCCGCGTCGAGCATCCGCGCGACCTCGTCCTGCGGAGGTATCCTCGCGGCCGCTCCCTCCGCGCCGAGGCGGTGAAGGTCGGAGCCTCGCTTCCGCGCGAGCGTGTGTATCGTAATATTCTCCGGCTCGAGGGCAAGTATCCGCGAAAGCGACTCGCGGAAGCCATCGGCGCTGTCAGCTTCGAGACCCGCTATGAGGTCGCAGTTTATCTCGAAGTCCCCAACTTCGCGCGCGAGACTGTACGCCTGCTCGACGTCCTCGGGGGAGTGGGGACGCTTCGCCGCCGCAAGCACCTCCGGGCGCATCGACTGGGGGTTGACGCTTATCCGCGTCACGCCGCCGTCCCGAAGCGCCTCGAGCTTCTCTCGCGTGACGGTGTCCGGACGGCCGGCCTCGACGGTGAACTCCGCGCCGTCCGGCAGGCCGAAGGCGCTCCGCACGGCGTCTATGACGCGCGAGAGGTCACGGGCGGAGAGCGTCGTCGGCGTCCCGCCGCCGAAGTACGCGGCCTTCGGGACGCGCCCGAGTCCCCGCAGGAGCTCGCCCTTGAGACGTATCTCCTCGAGCAGTTTTTCGACGTAGGGGGCGATGAGCGCCCCGCTCCGTGCGACCGACTCGCTCACAAACGAGCAGTATGCGCACCGGGAGGGGCAGAACGGCACGCCGAGGTAGATCATGTACCCCTCGCCGAGTTCCTTCTCGGCGAGCATGCCCTGCTCCGCCGCGCGCAGGACGAGCACGGCGCGCTCCTCCGAAAGGAGGTAGCGCTTTTTGAGGACGCGCTTTGCGCCGGTCATGCCGTTTTCCGCGATGAGACGGCGCGCGAGCTTCGTCGGGCGCATGCCGGTGAGCGCGCCCCATGCGGGCAGGGTCCCCAGCTCCTCGACGGCGCGCGCCATTGCAAGCTTCAGGGCGTGCTGACGGAGGCGGACGGTCTCGCGCTCGCTCTCCACCGTCCGATAGACGGCGCGGCCGTGGACGGTTTTTCCGCCGGTGCGGAGCGTCGCCGTCGCGGTGCCGCCGTACTTGCTCGGCTCGATGCGCGTGATGAGCGATTCACTCTCGGCGTGGAGCGGCGGACGGTCCGATAGGACCGTCTCGCTCGGAGCACTGCCGAGCAGGCTTATTACCGACTCCTCCGCCGCAAAGCGGTAGTCGTGCCCCACAAGATACAGCTTCACGGTATGAATTCCTCGTCCGGGTCGATGAGGTCGTAACCGTCGAGATCGTCGTAGTCCGGTTCTTCCTCCGGCTCCATGAACTCCTCCTCGCGTCCACCCTCGACGCCGAAGACCGCCTCGTGCATGTGGAGGTTGTTTTCCCGCTCGCGGGAGAGGGTAGTCGGGTTGTCGTGGCCGGGGAAGAGGCGGTAGTCGCCCGGAAGCTCATAGAGACGCTTCAGGCTTTCGAGTATCGAGCGGAAGCTGCCGCCCGGCAGGTCTGTCCTGCCGCAGCTGTCCATAAAGAGAGTGTCGCCCGTGAATATGACGTCTCCGCACACGATAACCGCCGAGCCGGGCGTGTGCCCCGGCGTGAGGAGATAGCGGAACTCCATGCCGCCCGCGACGTATACCGAGCCGTCGTCCGCGAGGAAGTCCGCCTCGCAGGGCTCCTGCTCTATGCGGACCTTGGCGGAGAGGCTCCGCAGGGGGGAGATGAGGCAGTCCGCGTCCGGGCGGCCGATGACTATCTTTGCGCCGGTGAGGCGCTTCAGCTCGGGCACGGCGATGATGTGGTCGAAATGTCCGTGCGTGAGCAGGATGTAGTGCGCGTTGAGCTTTTTGTGTTTGAGAAAAGCAGACATGGTTTCGGCCTCGAAGCCGGGGTCAATCACCACGGCATCCTGCCCGTCCCAGACGACGTAGCAGTTGGTCGCCGCGGGGCCAACGGTGAATGTCTTTATTTTCAAGCGTTCCGCCTCCCTTGAGGAAGTTATCCATAATACTCCATCTTACATTATCTATTATACCCTCAATATCGTAAAAATGCAAGACAGAGCGGGCGGATACGCGTCCTACATTGTGCAAACGCTTTCTTGACAAGCCTCCCTTGCAGTGTTAGAATAGTTGTAAATAATAACGAACAAGAGGGAGAGGGATAATTTGGCAGCACAGCAGACAGCCGCCGGAAAGAAGATGGTGAAGACCTATCTCGACGATATAGAGATGGGAACTGCCGAGCTTCAGGAGGCGGAATCAAAAAAGACGAAGAAGGAGCGCAGACAGCTTCCTCCCGGCGCGTCGTCGATGACGCTCTACAAGGACGTCATACGCATAGCGTGGCCGTCGCTCATCGAGCTCACGCTTACGAGCCTCGTGTCGATGGTCGACATGATGATGGTGGGAAGCATCCCCGGCACCGGCACGGCGGCGGTGAGCGCCGTCAGCCTCGCGACACAGCCGCGCTTCCTCTTCCAGATGCTCATCATGGCGCTCAACACCGGCCTCACCGCCGTCATAGCGCGTGCGCGCGGCGCCGGCGACCACGATGAGGTGAACGAGATACTCCGTCAGGGTATGCTCCTCGCGCTGATAATATCCCTGCCGATAACTATAATCGGCTACTTCACCTCCGAGCCGCTGATAAGGTTCATGGCGGCGGGCGGCATCAGGGAGACGACTATTGCGGACAGCACCGTCTACCTCCAGATACAGATGCTCGGGTTCATCACGATGTCGATACCGTCTACGGTGACGGCGGCTCTGCGCGGCACCGGAAACTCACGTATACCGATGGTGTACAACATCGTCGCGAACCTTGTCAACGTGTTCCTCAACTGGGTGTTCATCTACGGCAACCTCGGAGCCCCGGCGATGGGCGTCGCGGGAGCTAGCCTCGCGACGGTCATAGGACAGGGCGTCGCCACGGTGATGGCGCTCTACTCGGTCACGAACCGCCGCGCCTACATGCACCTCTCCTTCCGCCACTTCAAGGTGCATACACGGATACTCAGCCAGATATCCGCCGTCGGCCTTCCGGCCCTCGGCGAGCAGGTCATAATGCGCGTGGGCATGATAATCTTCACGCGTATAGTCACCGGCCTCGGCGAGGTCAACCTCACCACCCACCAGGTCTGTATGAACATACAGTCGCTGTCGTTTATGACCGGCCAGGCGTTCGCTGTCAGCTCGACGACGCTTGTGGGCCAGAGCCTCGGCAAGGTCCGCCCGGACATGGCGGAGCACTACTCGCGGCGGTGCCGCCGCCTCGGTCTGTACGTCGCCATCTTCCTGATGATCGTGTTTGCGGTGTTCGGCGGGCAGGTCGTCAAGCTCTACAACGGCAACCTGTACGTTGACGGCATCGTGGATATGGAGAAGGCGCAGGTCGTCGTGCTCGGCAGCTTCATCATGCTGTTTGTCGCGGTGCTCCAGCCGATACAGTCCTCGCAGTTCATACTCGCCGGCGCGCTCCGCGGCGCGGGAGACACGCGCTCCACCGCCCTGATAACGCTTATCACGATGCTCATCGTCCGCCCGATAATCGGCTATCTCTTCGTTCAGTGGATAGGCTGGGGCGAGATAAACTTCGCGCTTCCCGAGTGGGCCGCGCGCGCGGCGAGCTTCCTTGCGGGAATAGACCGCGAGGTCGTCGGAAGCGTGCAGGTGAACATGGGCCTCATCGGCGCGTGGATAGCCGTCGCCGCCGACCAGTGCCTGCGGTCGCTGCTCGTCCTGTTCCGCTACAACTCCGGCAAGTGGAAGCAGATAAAGATATAAAACAATATAAATATGATAAATATGCGAAAGTTCCCTGCCTAAGCAGGGAACTTTCGCTTTTTGAGGAGGAGAAATGAAGAAAGAGTAGTCGGACTAGGGAAGAATGTCGAGCGGGTCGATCTGCGCGCCGGCGCGGATGACCTCAAGGTGGAGGTGCGGCGTGTCGGCTATTTCGGCCTCCGCCGACTGCCCTATCGCGCCTATCACGTCCCCGGCGGCGACGACGTCGCCTATCGAGACGTTCAGCTTCTCCGCGAGGTTTTTGTATACCGAGTAGGTCTCGCCGCCGTGGTTTATGAGGACGGTGTTGCCCATCATCTCGTCGAAGTAGACGTCCTCCACCACGCCCGCGCCTATCGCGCTTACGAGCGTGCCGAGACTGCCCGAGATGTCCGCGCCGGTGTGGACGCGCCAGTCCTCCATGGTGTTCGAGAAGACGAGCTCGTCGACGCTGAACGGGTTCCGCACCTCTCCGTTTATCGGCCAGACGTAGAACGCGGCTCTCGGCGCGTCTGCGCCGCCTCCCGAGCTTCCGCCGATATCCGCTTCGCCTGCGACCTCGACCGCGCCCGCCGGCTCGTCTGCAGAGGACGGCGCCGCCTGAGGCGAGGGCGCGGACGAGGGCGCGGCGCTCGGAACGCTCATCACGACCTCCGGCTCGCGCACCGCGCCGCCGGGTATTGCGGTCGTGAGCGGCTCGGAGGACGCGCGAACGGTCGGAGCCGTCGGCGACGCCGAGGGAATCGCGCTCGGAACCGACATCAGCGTGCCGTCATCCTGACTGTTTCCGGAAAAGAAGAGAACATAACCCGAGATCCCGACTGCCGCCACGCAGAGGATAAGGATTATGTAGAATCCTTTCCCGTTGAGAAATTCCACAAGCCTGTTTGGTTTTTTCCTGTTCATCAAAATACCCCCGAAAAGGATTTCGAGGGTATTGTTGCCGCCTGCGCACGGGATTATTCGGTTTTTCGGAAAAATTTACAGCGCGTTCCGTATCGCCATGGCGATGGCGGGCTTGTTCGTGATTATCCCGTCTACGCCGAGGCCGAGGAGCTGCCGCATATCGGCGGGGTCGTCCACCGTCCAGACGTTGACGATGAGCCCGAGGGCGTGGCTGTTCTTCACGTAGTCCGGTATCATGAGGTTTGCCTTGTAGGGATGCAGTGCCGCCGCGTCCGCGATCTCCTTCGCGTAGCGCCACGGGTAGGCGAGCCCCGCCGTGTAGAGAAGCGCTGTCTTCGCGTGCGGCAGGCGCTCCTTCAGCATTATGAGGGAGTAGTGGTTGAAGCTGGAGTAGATGAGCCGGTCCTTCATGTGAAACTCGTCCTCGAGCTCGGCGAGCTTCGCAATAAGCTCCGGCTCGGGCAGTCCGCCCGCCTTCAGCTCGACGTTTATGAACATCTTCGTCGGCGCGACGAGCTCGTAGACCTCCCGCAGGGTGGGTATGCGTATGTCCTTAAAGCCCTTCATGCCGTTAGAGTAGTCGAACCGGCGGAGCTCCTCAAGCGTCATATCGCTCACCCGGCCGGAGCCGTTCGAGGTGCGGTCTATCGTGTCGTCGTGGATGACGACGACCTCGCCGTCCCTTGTGAGGTGTACGTCGAGCTCGATGCCGTCCGCCGCTATTTCTACCGCGAGGCGGAACGCCTCCATGGTGTTCTCCGGCGCGTCCGCCGACGCTCCCCTGTGGGCCTGTATCATTGTTGCCATATCGTTTCCTCCCAGAGCTGTCCGCGAGCGCTCTCTGCGGACGCTTATTTTTAGTTACATTATACTGTCGCGGCAAAAGAAAATCAAGTGACGAGCTTTCTCTTGACGCGGGCAAGATATTTGTAGTAATATTACTATGTATAGTTGTCATGTAGCGGAAGCGCTTTGGAAATAAGGAACGGTAAAGGAGACAGATAAGATGTCCGATAATATGGTTGAGGTCATCCGCGAGGAAGGTATAGCGGAGATAGACGAGTTTATAGCGGGACACCCCAAGGGACACTTTATGCAGACGTCGTACTGGGCAAAGCAGAAGCCGGAGTGGCAGCATATTGCCATCGCCCGCAGAGACGCGGACGGGAAGATAATCGGCGCGATGAGCATGCTCATTCGCAAGGTGCCGAAGCTGCCGTACACACTGATGTACTGCTGCCGCGGCCCGGTCTGCGACCCGTCCGACGAGGAGACGATTCTTGACCTCCTCGCCGCCTCGAAGCAGCTCGCGAGGACTATGCGGAGCTACGCCGTGAAGATCGATCCCGACCTGCCGAAGCCTTCCCCCGTGATGGAAAGGTGCCTCGAAAGGTGCGGCTTCAAGCAGGTGGACGGCGGAAAGAACTTCGAGTCGGCACAGCCGCGCTTTGTGTTCCGCCTCGACATAGAGGGCAAGAGCGAGGAGGAGATAATGGCGGCCTTCGACCAGAAGACCCGCTACAACGTCCGCCTTGCAATGCGTAAGGGCGTCGTCTGCAAGAACGCGGGCGAGGAGGGGCTTGACGACTTCTCCGCGCTCATGGACGAGACCGGCCGCCGCGACGGATTCGTTCCGCGCAACCGCACGTACTTTGAGAATATGCTGAAAAACCTCGGCGAATACGCCCGCCTCTACATGTGCTACCTGCCGGACGGAACGCCGGTCTCCGGCGCGATGGCGATACACTACGGCGACAAGGTGTGGTACCTCTACGGCGCTTCGAGCTCGGAGCACCGCGAGTATATGCCGAACTACCTCATGCAGTGGGAGATGATACGCTGGGCGGTCTCGCTCGGATGCCGAATATACGACTTCCGGGGAGTCTCGGGCGACCTCTCGCCGGAAAATCCGCTCTACGGCCTCTACCGCTTCAAGAAAGGCTTCGGCGGCGACTTTATCGAGTTCATAGGCGAGTACGACTACGTCATGAGCCGTATGCTCCGCAAGACGGTCGACCTCGGCAAGAAGATGATGGTGCGCCGTGCCATGAAAAAGCGCGGCATAGGAGACTGAACGCCCGCCGGTCCTGGATGGGGCGAAGAACCAGAGTTGTGGGAGTGAGGATATGAAGGCTCTGCTCGTGCAGAAGGGAAGGCTTGAGGATAACGTACGCGCCGTACTGCGGGCGGCGGGAAATTCCTCGGTGTACGCGGTGCTGAAGGGCAACGCCTACGGCCTCGGGCTCGTCGAGACGGCGAGGATCGTCCGCGAGGCGGGGATACACCGCTTCGCACTCACCGACGTTGAGGACGCGGTGACGCTCCGCAAGAACGGCTTTGTCGAGGATGAGATACTGATGCTCCGCTCGACGAGCGAGCCGGAGTTTATCGAGGCGCTCATTGACTACAACCTCGTCGGCACCGTCGGCTCGACCGAGGCGGCGGTGGCGATGAGCGGCATAGCGTCCGCGAGAAAGACGGTCGTGGAGGCGCACGTCGAGATAGACACCGGCATGGGGCGCTACGGCTTCCCGCCGGAGGATACCGACAAGATAATCCAAGTTTACAAATACATGGACGGCCTCGCGCTCACCGGCATCTACACCCACTTCTGCGAGAGCTGGAGGAGCGAGAAGCGCACCCGCGAACAGCTTGACGCGCTTATGGGCGTTGTGGACAGGCTTCACGCCGCGGGCATCGAGCCGGGACTTATACACGCCGCGAACAGCTCCGCCGCGCTGCTTTACGACTGGTCGCGGCTCGGCGCTGTGCGGATAGGCTCGGCGCTCACCGGGCGCGTCGCGGCGAAGAACACCGGCGTGAAGCTCGGCCGCGTCGGGACGATGCTGAGCGAGGTCTGCGAGGTGCGGCGGCTCCCGAAGGGCGCGACCGTCGGCTACGGCTCAGCGTACAGGGCAAAGAAGGAGCGCCGCATCGCGGTGATACCGGTGGGATATGCGGACGGGTTCTGCGTCGAGAAGGCGCACGACAGCTACCGTATGCGGGACGCCTTGCTGTACGCGCTCTCGAGTCTCTGGCGCGGGATAAAGGGCAGGAAGATGTATGTCACTATAAACGGCGAGCGCGCCCGCGTGCTCGGTCACGTCGGCATGGCGCACACCGTCGCGGACGTGACGCGGCTGAAGCAGTGCGCCGTGGGCGACCGGGTGCTCCTCGAGGTGAACCCGATACTCGTCCCCGCGAACATAGAGAGAATTTATCAGTAAAGAATCCCGGAAAAACACATAAACGGGATAAAACATAGAAAAGGAGAGAACAAAATGGACAACAGAAGAGCAGACATGAACAGGCCGGAGGCGCCTCAGCACAACAAGACGCGCCGTCCGGCGCTCGCCGCGTTCTTTGCCATGGCCGTCGCGATAGTATTCGAGGCGATACCGGGAGGCGCGGTACTGCGGTTTGTCAGCGACCCGGCTGTGTCGCAGACGAGCACGGAGGCCTTCTCCTGCTTTGACCTCACGCCGTTCGGATACGCGAACTTCGGGCCGTTTCTTACGGCTCTGCTCACCGTCGTGACGGCGGCGCTGTACCTCGCGGGATCGCTTGTAAAGAAGAAGGGGCTCGTGACGGCGGCGCTCGTGACAAACATCATAGCCGTGCTCACGTCGCTCATGCCGCTCGTGATGTTCGGAGGAGACTTCTATCCGACGATGCTCCTCGGCATAACGCTGATACTCACGGGCGGCGCGGTGCTCGGCGCGGCGGCAATGGTTGCGGCGAAGCCGCCGAAGCTCGGCGGGGAGAAGATAGAGCAGTAAAAGGTTCGCGTGAGATCGCGCCGCGAGCCGGCGCGAAACATACCCGCTTCACCGTGAAACTCCCAAACGGTCGGCAGACCGTTTGGGAGTTTCGATACGATAAAGAGAAAGTTTGGTGGTAATAATGGTTATTGAAACCGAAAGACTGATATTGAGAGAATATACTCTTGAAGACTTTGATACTTTGTATGAGATTTTGTCCGACAAAGAAACCATGGCGCATTATCCCAAACCCTTTGACGAAGAAAAGGTCAGAGGATGGATCCAATGGAATATTGAGAATTATGCCAAATACGGATTCGGGCTTTGGGCGGTAGTGCTGAAGGCAACGGGCGAAATGATAGGCGACTGCGGAATCACGATTCAAAATATTGACGGAGAACTGTTGCCGGAAATAGGCTATCATATCCATAAAAAGTACTGGAGGAACGGATTTGGAAGCGAAGCCGCAAGAGCCGTCAGAGACTGGGCGTTTGAAAATACAGAATACGACTGTCTGTATTCATATATGAAGTATACGAATGTGGCATCGTATTCTACCGCGATTGCGAACGGGATGAAAAAGGTCAAAGAATACCCGGACGAAAAGAATACGGTTTCGTATGCCTACGCCATAACGCGAAAGGAATGGGAAAAGCTGAAAGATCGGATTCAAGGGAAAGCTTCGGCCGCACATTGACAACACGGGTTTGACTGTTTCGGAGACGGCAAAGAAAGTCGCGGACTTCGTCGGAACGCGGATATAATTCATTCCATACGCAAAAAGCAGACGGAAGCCGTCTGCTTTTTGCGTATGGAGTGTGCATATTGAACCCGTCCGAGGGACAAATCCGAATTTATCGGCACGATTTAAACAGGTTATACGATTGGATACCCACACAAACATCGTTATCAAAGGTCATTTTCACGACCCACGGCATCAATTCCCGAATTTTTTCAAAGTCGGCATAACCGAACTGCTTATCGTAATAATTGATGATGGTGCTGAGCGCCGTTCCGTGAGTGCCGACGACGATAGTCCTGTCTCTGTACTCATCCAACAGGCGATTTAAGGCTGAGATATTTCTTGCCTGTACTTCCCGCAATGTCTCGCCGTCGGAGAGCTTGTAATCGAAATCCTGCCACTGCGCCTTGCAGAACGACGTAAAATCATCGATCCAGCCGCTGTCCACCTTTCGTTCCCTGAAATCGTCTTCTGTATGTATCTCGAGCCCCTCCGAATCCGCGAAGCTGCGAATAGTATCAACGGCTCTCTTATACGGACTTGAGAATACAATATCAACCCTTTTGTCGGACAGGAACCGCGTAACAAGCTTGCTGTCCTCCAGTCCCTTTTCACTCAATTCCCTTGACAAATCGTCGTGATTTGCATGATTGGGTTCTGCGTGTCTGACAAAATATACGGTGGTCATCCGAAACCTCTCTTTCTTTATAAATCCCGATATATTGCGTCTTATCGGCGTTTCTCTTTCCGCCTGTTTTTGCAGTCCTGTGCGGGGTACGGGGCTTCGCTTGCATATTGCTCCGAAGTGCCTGCGGTCTGCGGCTCTGCCCGAATAAAGCGGTCCCTCTGCGGAAGTCCGCCGTTTTCTCCGGAAGCCGATTTTACTCCGACGGTTCCGGGGTCTGCATTTCTTTCGCCGCGTCCAGCAGCGCCGCGCGCTCGTTTGCGGCCTTGCCCTCGCAGACGAGGTCGCAGAGCGCGTCGAGCGTGCGCGCTATCTCCTCCCCCTCAAAGCCGAGCGCGGCGACGTCCGCGCCGCTCACGGAGAGGCGCGAGTGGAGGTAGGGCGCTTCTGAGCTTATCATGCTCCGCATGAGCTCATGCGCCGCCGCGACGAGGCGCACGCGCTCGAGCGCCGGGGGATATGCAAGATAGTGCGCGCGGGCGTCTGCAAGCTGTGTCTCCGCGAGAAGGAGCGCGCCGTCGTCGCCGAGCTCGCGGAGGAAGCGTCCGGCGTTCGCAGGCTCGGGCAGCATATCCTCGTCGTGCAGGCGCACGAGACTTGTGACGAGCGTCGTGAGCTTCCTCGGCGCGTTCAGGGCGCGCAGGCGCGCCTCCGCGAGCTCCGCGCCGCGCACGGGGTGACCGTGGAAGCGCCGCCCGCCGTCCGGCTTGTCCGAGGCGCAGAGTGGCTTTGCGAGGTCGTGGAGCAGCAGGGCGAGGCGGACGTTCCAGTCCCTCGGCGCGAGACCGACGGCGTGGCAGGTGTGCGCCCAGACGTCGAGATGGTGCCAGCGGTTGCGGTGCTCAAAGTTGATACACGGTTCTATTTCGGGTATCGGGACCGAGAGGATGTCCCCGCAGGAGAGGAGCACGCGCTCCGCGTGGCCGCCCGCGAGGAGCTTCATCAGCTCCTCAAGCACCCGCTCGCCGCTCACAAGCGCGAGCCGGGTGCGCTCCTCGTGCATCGCCGCCTCGGTCGCGGGGTCGAGCGAGAAGCCGAGCGTCGCCGCAAACCGCATCGCGCGGAGTATGCGGAGCGCGTCTTCGCGGAAGCGCTCGCGCGGCTCGCCGACGCACCGAATGACGCCCGCCGCGAGGTCGCGCCGTCCCCCGAAGAGGTCGACGATGGCGCCGTCCGCGCCCGCCGCCATCGCGTTTACCGTGAAGTCGCGGCGGCGCAGATCCTCCTCGAGGCTCCGTGTGAAGCGGACGCTCGAGGGGTGGCGCCCGTCGAGATAGTCGCCGTCGGTGCGGAAGGTCGTTATCTCATAGGCTCTGCCGTCCGAGAGGACGGTGACGGTGCCGTGTTTGAGGCCGGTGTCGAGGAGCTTCTTTCCGGCGAATACCGCGTGCATCTCGTCCGGCGTGGCGGAGGTGCATATGTCCCAGTCGTGCGGCGCTGCGCCGCGCAGACTGTCCCGCACACAGCCGCCGACGGCATACGCCGAAAACCCGTGCGCCGCGAGCTCGGTCATGAGCTCGCGCGCGCCGGGAAATATTGCTATCGTCCGCTGGTCGGTTCCGCCGTAGATCATACTGCCTCCGAAAAACGGGGCGGGCAAACTGCCCGCCCCGAGGTTTTTACGTTTCAGAATTTGATGCGGGACGCGACGTAGTCCGCGACCTCCGCTATAGGCAGACGTATCTGCTCCATCGAGTCGCGCTCGCGTATCGTGACGCATCCGTCGCCGGGCTTCTCCGCGTCGCCCACGGTGTCAAAGTCGACTGTGATGCAGAACGGGGTGCCTATCTCGTCCTCGCGGCGGTAGCGCTTGCCGATGGAGCCGGTCTCGTCATAGTCGGTCATAAAGACCTTCGAGAGCTCGTCGCGGAGCTCGAGCGCGGGGCCCGCGAGCTTCTTCGAGAGCGGGAGCACCGCCGCCTTGAACGGCGCGACGGCGGGGGAGAGGTGCAGAACGACGCGGGTGTCGTTCTTCTCGGCGTCTAT
>CANPWY010000035.1 GCA_947585215.1 uncultured Clostridia bacterium | reverse complement strand
GACATATCATCTTCCTCACAGCAGGTAATAAGCGCACATTCCTTGCCGGAAATATCCTTGCCGCCCACAACCAAAGAGTAAAGACGGTCGATAACGCCTTTGATCTGCGCCGGAATGGAATACCAATAAACGGGCATGGTGAAAACGACAGCGTCGGCTTCCAAAACAGCGGGAGCGACCGCATTAAAGTCGTCGTCAAAGGAACAGGCTTTTCCTGTGGAATAGCAGGTTTCGCAGGCGCGGCAGCCGCCCGCTTTTTTGAACGCTGCGTCGAATCGTGTGACCGTGTGACCCTTTGCTTCCGCCGCTTTGATAAAAGCGTCGGTCATTGCAAAACTGTTTCCGTTTTTACGGGGACTGCCGGTAATGACAACTATTTTCTTGCCCATGATTGTTACCTCCGTTTTTCTGCGGGATTGACTTTTCTCCCGTCCTGCACTATAATCATACTGCAAATTCATCGAAAAGCAAGTACGCACATCAAGGTATGATACTTACCCGAGGGGAAGTGTAAGGATATGAGTATCGAATGTATTCGGGATGCCAAATTGGAGGACACCGGCTTCAACTACACGATGTCCCTGATACAGGGAAAATACAAGATGTTTATTCTCTACGCTCTGGCGTGGTTCGGGGTCGTACGCTTCAATGAGATGAAAAAGTTCATCGGCAGCATTTCCTATAAAACGCTCAGCGCCACACTCAAGGAACTGGAAGCCGACGGTCTTGTCCACCGGGAGGAATACCCGCAAATTCCGCCGAAGGTCGAATACAGTCTGACGGAACGGGGAAAATCCCTGATGCCGATTCTGGATCAGATGTGTACCTGGGGAGAGCAACATCGCCCGGCGGACGATTGATTTTCCCGCACAGCTTAACAAAACTCCTCACTTCCGATACGGAAGCGAGGAGTTTCTTCTGCGCCTTAAAAAGTAACCGGGCGTCGCTCGGCACGCACTTTCCGCCGCAAGCAAAAACTACACCGCAAAGTCGCACTTTTGCCTTTTGCCTTGTATCAAACTCCGTAAGATTTTCCGCCGGTTTTGATACAAACAAAATTTATTACCCGCCCAGCTCAACGGATGCGATCTCCCTCGTGGTCCAGAAGGCGCACAGATGCAGTCGGACGATATTTCCGACAAACGGGCAAAACGACTGCACAAACAACGGCAGCGCGGAGCAGACCGCCTCCGGCTCGTCTATCAGGACCGTGACGTGCGGCGTCCACACGCAATCCTTATCCGTTTCGCACGCGTCGTGGAGCGCATCCAGCCGCGCATTTCTTTCGGGCGCGGCAAAAAGCACCTTGCCACCGGCGAACATGCCGATATGGCTGATGTGGACCGGAACGGCCGGGAACTCGGCAGCGGCTTTTTTCATCAAACCAACGACTTTCTCCTCCCTGTCAATAGGAAACGAGGCTAAGCTGATGTGATATGGCAGCCCCGGCGTCTGCGTCCCGACGAATCCCGCTTCTTTCAGCGTGTCATACCATTCGGACAGGCGCTTTTGCGAGGTCTCGTCCAGATCCGCCATGAGAGTCAAAAATTCTTCCGCCATAGTCTCCTCCGTCTCTCCTCTGATGCAGAACTTTTGCCGCAAAACCGCGCTTTTTATCTTTTTCGGCTTTGCATCAAACTCCGCAGGACTATTTATCCGAGTTGTCAAAGAGCCAGATGTTGCCCGGCGTGCCGTCGTGGTACTCACTGCCGGGGACTGCCTCGAAGAGCGTCGCCTTCCCACCGGTGTACTCCGTCACCACTCTGTCCCAGAACAGCTTCGATGGGACGTTCGTCGGTAGATACTTGAGCTGCCAGCGTCCCCGGAACATATCGAACACCGTCCGCGCCGCCCACGAGCCGACGCCCGTCCGCTTATACTTGTTCATGACGAAGAACTCCGCCACAGCATAGTCGCAATTCTCCCCCGGAAGCTCCGGGAAGTCGCTCACCATCACGAAGCCCGCGAGCTTCCCGTCCGCTAGGATGAAGAACGCCCAGCGGTTCTTCTCCGTCCAGTAGCAGTCGAGCCAGTCGTAGCCGTAGAGGCCGAGCGCACTGACGTCGGTCTTTTCGTAGAGTGAGAAGTCGTAATTGTACTTCTCCATGAGGTTAGAGAGTATCGGCTTTTCCTCAACCGTTACTCTTCTCAGTTCAAGCTTCATAGTTTTTCCTTTCCGTGCGGGCGCGGCTTCCGCGCCCTGTCGTGTACTATCGGACAAGATTATAAACGATTTACCGCATTTTGTCAAATTGATTGACTTCCGCCCCGCCCCGTGCTATGATTTTACAAAAGAGAGCGCATATAACACAACAAAAGCGCCGTTTCGGAGGATATTATGAATATCATTTCCGCAAAGAACTATTCCGACCTCAGCCGCCGTGCGGCGGGCTTCATCGCCTCTCAGGTGACGCTGAAGCCGGACTGCGTTCTCGGGCTCGCGACCGGCTCCACGCCGATAGGCATCTACCGCGACCTAATAGAGCGTTACCGCCGCGACGAGCTCGACTTCTCCCGCGTCCGCACGGTGAACCTCGACGAGTACAAGGGTCTCGCGCCGACGCACCCGAGGAGCTACGCCTTCTACATGCGTGAGCATCTATTTGAGCACGTCAACATCGACGAGGACGACTGCTTCCTCCCGGACGGACTCGCCGAGGACGCCGAGGTGGAGTGCGCCCGCTACGACGACCTCGTGGAGGAGCTCGGCGGCATCGACCTCCAGCTTCTCGGCCTCGGCCGTAACGGACACATCGGCTTCAACGAACCCGGCGACGCCTTCATTCCCGACACCCATCTCGTCACCCTCAGTAAAAGCACGATAGAGGCGAACAGCCGCTTCTTCGACGAGGGCGAGGCACAGCCGACGAGCGCGTACACCCTCGGCATACGCGGGATACTCTCCGCGCGGCGGATACTGCTCGTCGTCTCCGGCGCATCCAAAGCGGAAGCTCTGCAAAGCGCGCTCTGCGGCCCTGTGACGCCGCACTGTCCCGCGTCGGTGCTCCAGCTCCACCCGGATGTCACTGTGATAGCGGACGAGGACGCGCTTTCCAAAATGGGTCTCTGACCCGTCCGGCGCGACGTCGTAGCAAGCAGACAGCAGGAATTTACGGGAAATTCGGATGTCAAGAGACATTACAGGAGCTTAACAGTCGACCGCTGAACACGCAAAATCTTTCAACGACGCAGAAGCGCCCGCCGAGTGGCGGGCGCTTCGCTGTTTTTCGTTCTGTCTGTCGACGATTATTCCGCTTTTCTGATGAGTATGAGCGGCGTCAGCTCGTCCGACTGACCCGCCGGGTTGTCGCGGATCATCTCGAGGAACACCTCGTCGCTCACCGGACGCTTCTCCGGCCCGCCGAGTATCTCGCGCTCGAGGTCGTTCGCGTCGACGATGTAGCAGGTGATGCCGGTCTCGCGGCCTATCTCGGCACAGACCTTGTCCGGCTCGCGAGGGTTGAGTATCGCCATCGTCTTGTACACGTCAAAGGAGGAGTGCGAGTAGAAGCCGTCAATACCGGCTATCCCGTGTCCCGCAACTTTGTAGAACACGCCCTTCTTGCCGAACAGTTTGCCTATGACGTGGCAGCAGCATGCGAAAAGTATCCTCGGCAGACCGGCAAGGTCGATGGCAAGCTGCAGCTTGTACGGCTCGTCCATGCCTATACCCGCGGTCGAGCGGGACGCGAACTTGGAGAGATGCTTTGCAAACCATCCGAGCTTTACGTCCTTCATTTCGACGACGTTGTTCTGGCACATGCCTATTATCTTCTCGCTCACCGAGAGGATGTCCCCCTCCCGGTAGAGCGGCAGGACGTACCGCTTCATCAGCTCGACGTAGCTCTCGCCGCGCTCGACGAAGTGCGTCTGTATTGCGAGACGGTCGTAGACCTCCCCGCCCGCCGTTATCTGCGGGCGGATGAAGTACGTTACCTCCCCCTGCGTGCGCTTTGCCTCATCAGAATTTCTGAACGCCATAACATATCCCCCTGTCTTGATATTCCTTTATCCGTCGATCTCTATGCCGACGCCGCCGTCGGAGTAGATCGGCTCGATCTCCCATAAATACGGCTCCTCCGCCGTCTGCGGAAGTCCCTGCGGGCTCCACTTCAGCTCGGACTCGACCTCCGCATCCGTTCTGAAAAGAAAGCTCTCGTTTGCATAATAGTCGCAGAGCGAGGCGTCCACGTGGTACCACTGTCCGTCCAGCTCCACGAGGTTCCAGCTGTGCTCCGCGCCGTTCCAACGTCCGTCCACGCGGCGCGTCTCTATGCCGAGCTCGCCGCAGAGCGCCGAGAGTGCGAGTGCGTAGCCCTCGCTCGCCGCCGCGCCGTCTACCAACGCTCCGTAAGCGTTGCGGACGTCGCCCGAGCCCTCCGGGTAGTCGTACTCCGGCTCGCCCACGAACTCGCACCGCTCGCAGAGCGCGCGGACGAGGCCGCGCACCGTCTCCGCCGCGCCGTCCTCTTCGACGGAGGCGGAGGCGAGCATCCCGTCTATCGCGTCCTCGAGCGCGGTCTGCCGCGCATGAAGCGTTTCCGTGGGATAGGGGTATGTGAACTTCACCTCGATTATCCGGCTGAGCCCGCTCGATGGGTAGACGTTCACCTCTATCGAGGGACTGCCGAGCGAGACGAACGGGTCGCTTTCCATATACTCGGCGACTATCTTCGCGGCGTCATAGCTCTCCTCGACGTAGTAGGAGACCTCCGCCGTGAGCTCCGAGCCGAACTCCCTGAGCGTCGAAAGCAGCTCCGCGCGGAAGTCCGCCGCCCTGCTCACGCTCTTTATGCGGTCCAGCTCCTCGCGACTGCGCGAATAGGTTATCGAGACGCTTGCCTCATAGTTTGCAAGCACCCTCACGCAGTTGTAGGACATGTATTCGACGCCGTAAGCGCCGAGAGGCTCGTCGTTTGTGACCTCACTGCACGCGGTGCGGAGGTCGTTTTCCGCGTTCCCGTCGTATCCCGCGAGGGTGACGGTCCCCTCCTCCAGTCCCGCTTCGACGAAGTGGAGAATAGCGCCGCGCAGCTCGGTGTAGTTCGAGGCTCTGAGCTCTCCGTTGTGCTCGTGTGTTATCGTACTGCTGTCGAGATGCGGATGGATGTCCGAATAACTGCTCGGGCCGCAGGCGCAGAGCAGAAACGCCGCCGCAAGCGTCAGCGCGGCAAGCCTTTTCAAAGCCTCTCCTCCTCTCCGTTTCACTTTCTATATTTTCTCACGATTTGCCGTTTATTGCAAGCCCTTTTCCTTTACAAGTTTGCCTCCGCGTGATATACTTGTCTGCGGGGCGCGCCGTCGCGCCGCCTCCATACATAAAGAGACAGGTGAAAAGATGCGTGTGAAAGCAGTCCTCTGGGACATGGACGGAGTTATAATAGACAGCGAGAGGTTCTACTGGGAGGAGATGGACAGCTTCTACGAGGGGATAGGCGTGTTCCTCTCTCCCGAGCGGAAGCGGAGCTTCATCGGCTCCTCCGCGATGATCAACTCCGCAAACGTCAAGAAGTGGTACCCTGACCTTCCGCAGACGGCAGAAGAGCTGTGCGCCGGTCACAAGGCCGCGCTCCTGCGCGGGATAATGCGCGTGGACGGACTTATCCCCGGCGTCGGGGAATGGCTCTCCCGCCTCCGCGCCGCGGGCGTGAAGAACGCCGTCGCGACGAGCTCCACAGGTGAGATGCTCGACTGGGCGACGCGTGCGCTCCGCCTAGACGAGATATTTGACACCATCGTCACCGCCATGGACGTCCCGCGCGCGAAGCCCAATCCGGACATCTTCCTCGAGGCGGCGCGCCGCTTCGGCGCGGAGCCGAAGGACTGCCTCGTCATGGAGGACTCACAGAACGGCGTCCTCGCGGCGAAGGCGGCGGGGATGCGCGTCGCGGTCTTCACCGGCGCGCCCGGACTTTCCGGCGCGCCCACGCCGGAGGGCGGCGACTATATCTTTGACAGGTACGACGACGCCGCGTTCGACATGCTGTTCAAGTAAACTCGTCTTTTCGGACGCAAACGACCGCCCGCACATCGGTTTTCGATGTGCGGGCGGTCTTTTTTCAGCCGGACAGTCCGTTTCTTTCGGTTATCTTACACAGTACATGTATGGCGTACGCCGTGACCGACGAGAGAATAGCCAGCCCGAGCATATTTGCCTGCAAGGCAAGGAGCCCTACGCAAAAGTCGTCACTGTACTTTCCGAAGGCTTCCCGCGCGGTAGTGACGATGCTGAGTATTACCGGCGCCACCACATGCATCATATGCTCCCATCCCGGCGTCCAATAGCACGCTACTTTTGCGGCTATATAAAAGAGTATAGCTAAGATAACAGCGGCCGTCCGTGCTCTTTCCAGCTTGTATACCATGGCGAACTCATACTCCTTTCCGCTTCAGCTTCTTTCGTAAATCATCCTCAGCTCCGTGTTGGGTGTGCCGAGCATGATCTCCGCTTCGGTTCCGTCAAAGCGAAATCCGTATCGCTCATAGAAACGTATCGCCTTGTCGTTTCCCTTCAACACCCACAGCGCAACTCTTTTATAATTCGACAGCCTATCGAGCGCGGCGTTCATCAGTTCATATCCTATCTTTTTACCCTGATACTCCGCCAGAACATAGATCGCAAAGACCTCGCCGTGTTCGGGGAGAGTTTCGTCCCGATAGGAGCCGTATCCCGCAAAACCCACCACTTTTTCTCCGTCCTTGGCCACAAGAATGTTGTCGGGCCACTTGTGTGCGGTCTTTATGCACTTTTCCAGGGTATGCTGCTCCAGATATGCGGGGTCGACAAGACCCGGGTAGGTTTCCTGCCATGATTTGTAGTGGACGTATCCCTTGCCGTTTATTTCGTCCTCGCTCTCTATCGGTTTGATAATATATCGGCTCATGCTTGCTCCTTAAATTCCGATTTCCGCAAACAGGATACCGTCCCGAATATCCGCGCATACCGCGCGGCGCTTTTTACTCCCCCGCGGCGGCGGGCTCCGCCGCCTGCTCCTCCGGGGAGGACGCGTCCTGCGCCGCTTCCGCGCGTTCGAGCGCGCGGCGCGCGTTTGCGAGCATCAGCTTCAGGCGGTTCTCCTGGTTTACCGAGGTCGTGCCGGGGTCGTAGTCAATGGCGACGATGTTCGCGTTCGGATGTGCCTCGCGCACCGGGCGCATCATGCCCTTGCCGACGATGTGGTTCGGCAGGCAGCCGAACGGCTGTGTGCAGACGATGTTCGTCACGCCCGAATTTATCAGCTCGAGCATCTCGGCGGTGAGGAGCCATCCCTCGCCCATCTTGTTGCCGTAGCCGAGGAAGCCCTTCACCATCTCCTTGATGTCCGCGTAGCGCGCGGGGACTGGGTACCCCTCTGCATAGCTTATGCACTCGCGCAGGAGATCCTGATATCCGATTATATAGTTGCGGAGTATCGTCGCGACGGCCTTCTTTGCGGCCTTGCCGCCGTATATCACGCTGTCCTCAACGCGGTTGTCCACCTTGAAGATGAGGAAGTCCATCAGACCCGGGACGATGACCTCCGCGCCCTCGCTCCGCAGGAAGCGCTCGAGGTTGTTGTTGCCGAGCGGCGCAAACTTGACGTATATCTCTCCGACGACGCCGACGCGCGGCTTCTTCACGTCCGAGAGCTTCAGCGCGCCGAAGTCGCGCGCGATGGCAAGCAGGTTCTCGCGGACCTTCTTCTTGTTGGGGAGCTTCGTATGGCTCATCTCGTCGGAGAGGCGCGTCGTCCACTTCTTCAGGAGCGCGTCGGTATCGCCGACGTTTACCTCGTAGGCGCGGGAGCGGTTGGAGAGCCACATCAGCGCGTCTCCGTACACGACGCCGGTGATAAGGCGGCTTATCAGCGGCAGCGTCATCTTAAAGCCGGGGTTGCTCTCAAGCCCCGAGAGGTTCAGCGAAATGACCGGTACCTTGTCAAAGCCCGCCTTCTTCAGTCCCTTGCGGAGCAGATGTATGTAGTTCGAGGCGCGGCATCCGCCGCCGGTCTGGGTTATCATCAGCGCGACGTGGTCCATGTCGTACTTCCCGCTCTTGAGTGCGTCTATCATCTGACCGATGACGAGCAGTGCCGGGAAGCATATATCATTGTGGACGTGCTTCAGTCCCGCGTCGATTATCCCGCGGTGAGTGGTGTTCAGCACCTCGACCTTGAGTCCCTCGAGGCTCAGCGCCTTCGTTATGAACTCAAAGTGTATCGGAAGCATCTGCGGAACGAGGACGGTGTAGCTGTCCCGCATCTCCTTGGTGAAGAGCAGACGCCCGTCCTTTGTGTATTTCAGTTCAGCCACGGACGCTCACCGCCTTTCTCTCCCGAGCCTCCATCGCCGCGACGAGCGAGCGGAGGCGAATTTTTGCCGCGCCGAGATTGGTTATCTCGTCTATCTTGACCTGAGTGTAGAACTTCCCGCTGCGCTCGAGGATGTCGCGGAGCTCGTCGCCGGTGATGGCGTCTATGCCGCATCCGAAGCTCACGAGCTGCACGAACTCCATGTCGTCCTGCGTCGCGACATACGCCGCCGCGTTGTACAGCCGCGCATGGTAGCTCCACTGGTTGAGGACGTGCAGAGGCGCGGCGCTTCCCTTGGGAGCCACCGCCTCCTCGGTTATCACGACAAGGCCGAGCGACGTGATGAGCCGGTCGATGCCGTGGTTTATTTCCGGGTCGATGTGGTAGGGCCGTCCCGAGAGGACTATCATCTTCTTCCCGTGCTCCCGCGCCCACGCGACGGCTTCCTCGCCCTTCATGCGGATGTCCTCGCGGAAGGCGTGGTCCGCCTCGCGCGCGAGCTTCACCGCATGCTTCACCTCGTGCTCGGAGAGGTCGGGGTAGTACGGCGACAGTGCCTCATAGAGCTTCTTTTCAAAACCCTTGCGGGTGTATATCAGATAGGGATTGAGATATTCGAGGGTCTTCGTCACCGGCATATTCGCCGCGATGAGCTCGGGGTAGTACGCCACGACCGGGCAGTTGTAGTAGTTGTCCGCCTTCTCGTACTCGGTGTTGTTGTACGGCGCGCAGGGGTAGAAGATACGCTTCACGCCGCGCTCCGCGAGGGCGGCTATATGTCCGTGGACGAGCTTTGCGGGGTAGCAGACCGTATCGGACGGTATTGTGTCCTGCCCGAGGGAGTAGAGCACGCGGTCGCTCTGCCCCGAGAGCACGACCTTCACGCCGATATTTCGGAAGAACGCCCCCCAGAACGGCAGAGTGTCAAAGAAGTTGAGCGCGAGCGGAATGCCTATCTCGCCGCGCGTCGGGCTCTCGCAGACCTCGGTCTCGAGCAGTTTCTTGTACTTGTACTCGTAGAGGTTCGGTATCTCCTCCGAGCGCTTGGAAGCGCCCGCGCCGCGCTCGCACCGGTTGCCGGTGATGAACCTCCGCCCGCCGGTGAAGCGGTTGACGGTGAGGGTGCAGTGGTTGCCGCAGAGCCCACAGCGCGCGGCGGAGCTCGTGTGCTCGAATTGCTCCAGCTCATCGAGAGTTATCAGCGTGCTCTCCTCGCCGCCGCGCTCGCGTGCGTACAGCGCGCATCCGAAGGCGCCCATCAGTCCGGCTATCGCGGGGCGCGTGACCTCGCGCCCGAGCTCGCGCTCGAAGGCGCGGAGTATCGCGTCATTTAGGAACGTGCCGCCCTGCACCACGACGTGGTGACCGAGCTCGTCCGGGTCGACGACGCGGATGACCTTGTAGAGCGCGTTCTTGACTACCGAGATGGAGAGCCCCGCGCTGATGTCCGCAACGGTCGCGCCCTCCTTCTGCGCCTGCTTGACCGACGAGTTCATAAAGACGGTGCACCGCGAGCCGAGGTCGGCGGGGTGCTCGCCGAAGAGTCCGAGCTTTGCAAACTCCGGTGTGGTGTAGCCTATCGCTTTTGCGAAGGTCTCGATAAACGAGCCGCAGCCGGAGGAGCACGCCTCGTTGAGCATGATGCCGTCTATCGCGCCGCCGCGTATGCGGAAGCACTTCATGTCCTGACCGCCGATGTCGATTATGTAGTCGACCTCCGGCTCGAAGAAGCGCGCGGCGGTGTAGTGCGCCACAGTCTCGACGATGCCGCTGTCCACGCCGAACGCGGCGCACATCAGCTCCTCGCCGTAGCCGGTGACGGCGCTTCCGCGAAGGGTTATCCTGTCGCCGGTTATCTTCCGTATCTCAAGCAGCTGCTCACGCAGAACCTCGACCGGGTCGCCGCGGTTAGGCGCATAGTAGCTGTAAAGTATTCTCATATCGTCCGAGAGGAGGACGAGCTTTGTCGTGGTGCTTCCGGCGTCTATGCCGAGCCACGCTCCGCCCTCGTACTCCGCGGGGTCGACGGTGTCCACCGACGCCGTCGCGTGGCGGCGCCTGAACTCCGCGTACTCCTCCTCACTGCGGAAAAGGGGCTCGAGGCGGCTCGTCACCGTGATGTCCTCCGCCGCCGCGAGGCGCGCGGCGACGTCCGCAAGCCTCAGCGGCTCGAAGTGCTCCGACTCCACAGCGCACCCGAGCGCGACGAAATACTGTCCGTCCTTCGGGAAGCGCGCCTGCTCCGGCGTGAGCTTCAGGGTCTTCACAAACAGCTTACCGAGCTCGGGCAGAAAAGAGAGCGGCCCGCCGAGGAACGCGACGTTTCCCTCTATCCTTCGTCCCTGTGCAAGTCCGCCTATCGTCTGGTTGACGACCGCTTGGAGTATCGACGCCGCGACGTCTTCCCGCCGCGCGCCCTGGTTCAGCAGCGGCTGTACGTCGGTCTTTGCGAACACTCCGCAGCGCGAGGCTATCGGATAGAGCTTCTCCGCACGGGAAGCGAGGTCGTTCAGCTCGTCCGCCGTTATATCCATCAGCGTCGCCATCTGGTCTATGAAAGCGCCGGTGCCTCCGGCGCAGGTGCCGTTCATCCTCTGCTCGGTGACTTGTCCGAAGAAAATTATCTTCGCGTCCTCACCGCCGAGCTCTATGACGGCGTCGGTGCCGGGCAGGAACTTCTCCACCGCCGTGGAGCTTGCCACGACCTCCTGCACGAACGGCAGACCCGCGCGCTCCGCCGCGCCGAGACCCGCCGAACCCGTCACCGCCGCGTGAAGCTCTATGTCGCCGAACTTTTCGAGTATCTCGGAAAGTATCTCGCCTATAAGCTCGCGCACACGCGCGTTGTGCCGCTCGTAGCGCTTGTAGAGCATTTCGCCGCTCTCGCTCATCAGCACCGCCTTGACGGTTGTGGAACCGACGTCAATTCCCAGAGATTTCATTTCAGTTTCTCATTACCTTTCTGTAATATTGCATTCAATATAAATTATACACCCGCAAATAACTTTTTCAATAGCACATTCCTAAAAGAAATGTAAGTCTCTCTCAATTATCCTTTATCCTTTACGGCACGTCCGCCCCGGCGGAGAGCTCCGCAAAGCTCTCTATCGCCGCGTCCGCCTCGATACGCATCTCCTCCCAGTCGTCCCGCGAGCTCTCGTCGTACACGGCGACGACCCTGAAGCCGCCATCCTTCGCCCCGCGCACACACTTCAGCACGTCCTCGAACACGACCGTCTCCTCCGGCGGGACTCCCATTCTCTCCGCCGCGAGGAGGTACACATCGGGAAAGCCCTTCGGCCGCGCCGCCTCGGAGGTATAGACCACGGCGTCCGTGAGCCTGTCGAGGCCGAGGCGGCGGAGCAGTCCCGCGCAGAGCTCGGGTTCGTTTGAGGTGGCTATCGCCGTCTTCACCCCGGCGTCCTTCAGCGCACGAAGATACTCGAGCGCCCCCGGCTTTGCCTGTATGTCGAAGTCGTACTCCCTCTGCACATAGCCGCGCCACTCCGCGATGAGGTCGTCCGGCGTCTCGTCGTACAGTCCGTAGCGCTCTATCGTGTACTCTGCGGCAAGGCGGAAGTACAGAGCCTTGAGCGCCGCGAAGTAGTCCTCCTCCTGCGGCAGACCCCGCTTCTCGAGGAACGCGACGTCCGCCGCGTGCCACGCTCCCATGCTGTCCACCAGCGTTCCGTCCAGATCGAATACGGCGCCCTTCATGATATACCTCCTGCTTGTCCTATTTGAATAAACCATGATAAAATGAAAGGGGGCTCCGGATAGGAGCCCCCTTTCCCGCCGGACTGTCAGTCACAGCTGTTGCCGAAGAAGCAGATGAGCACTATCGCTATGATAATGACCCAGAGCCAATCGTTCTGACGGCTGTTGCCGAAGAGACCGGAACCGTTGCAACAAGTCATGCTGTAAAACCTCCCTCTGTGGATTACACTCCATCATATTCGGGAGGCGGGAATTGGTGACTCAACCCAGAAGGCGCACTCCGCCGTCCGTGGCGGCGGCATACTGCCGCTCGGTAAACGCGCCCGCATCCATCAGCTTTTCCGCGAGGACCGTTCCGTTTTTACACTTTGCCGAGAGCACACGCCATGAGACATACGCCATCGTGTCGCGGATGAAGCTCTGCCGCACAATGCTGTCGTGCTCGAAGTCGGTTATGACCCCCAGACGCACTGCGGCGGACGGGGCGTCCGCCCAGTCAAAATCTCCGGCGTCCTCGCTGTAACCGAGGGCACGGAGCAGGAAAGTCATGTACATCTCCGCCGTCGCCGGGGAGTCGGGGCCGAACTTCGTTGAGCTCATTCCCTCGGTATACCCCTTGGAGTAGGCGTAGCCGACGTACTTCGGGGGCTCTCCGCCGGCCCACACCGGCAGGTCGTCAAACGGACACGCGCCCGTGTAGGCAAGCGCCTCGTCCTCCTCTCCGAGCAGGCGGAGGAACATGATAAGCGCCTCAAGGCGAGTCGCGCTCCGTCCGAGCACGAATCCCTTGCCCGTGCCGCGCATCACGCCGAGCGTACGAAGCGCGAACGCCGCGTCGGTATGCCTCGGTCGCACGGCGGGGAGCACCTGGTACCGCCCGGTGACGAGCACCGTCGCGCCGGACGCCGTCTCCGCCCCGGCAAGGCGCTCGCTGTCCGTGACAACGTAGCGCACCCCGGTGCTCATCGCAAGCGAGGCGTAGCCGAGCGACGCGTCTGTCACGTTGACGACCTCCGCCGCTCGCTCTCCCGCAAGCGCTGCCGCGCCGCTCATAAGGCGCATCTCGCCGCCCTCCGCGACTATCAGCCGCTCGCCCGCGGCGAGGTGAACGGTGACGGGGCTTGCCGCCGTGAGCAGAAAGCCGTCGTCCATCAGGCGCATGTACGCCTCATACTCTATCTGTTGGCTGGGCCCGGACGAATTTATCTGTACGCTCGACGTATCTATTCCGTCTATCATCCGCAGCGCCTCGTCACGGAGCGCCGCAAGCTCCGGCTCCGCCGAGGATACGGCCGCGCTGAGGTTGGTGTTAAACTGCGGCTTCACCTTATTCTCTATGTAGCTGAGGGTCGCTACCGGGTCGGAACCCGTACCCCCGCCCGCCGCGATCGAGGCCGCCGCGGCGAGCAGCATCACCGCAAGCGACGCCGCTATGAACCGTTTGAGCGCCATGACCGCACCTTCCTTTCGGGATAATCTGCCTTATATATTGTACCACAAAACGCGCCCGCTGTTCAACACCCTTTTTCCTGTACCTCCGCCCACGCGAAAAAACGCCGGAGGCGCAAGCCGCCTCCGGCGCAATATTGCAAACTGCACAGTACGGAGGCTTTGCCCCGCATCAGTTCTTTTCCGAGTCGTCGTGGCGCAGGATTTTCCAACGCTCGCCGAGCTTCGGATACGCCTGCGAGAGGCGTCTGCGGAGCCTCCGCTCGCGCGTGACGCGCCGCTCGCTGTACCTCCTGCGGGAGCGCTCGAGCCTGTTGTGCAGTTCCTGCGTCATACGGCGGAACTCCTCCGAGTTCATGGCGCGCTTCTCGCGCGCCTCCTCGGCCTTTTCGCGCAGCGCCGCCGCGAGCTTGTCAAAGGTATGCATCTTGCCGAGTATCAGCACCGAATCCGCTACGCACATCACGCCGAGCACCGCCAGCGCGGATATCCCGACCCAAAACGGCACTCGGGCTATGAGCGAGTCGAGCCACGGCACAAGGAAGAGTATCGCCAGCGTCGCGAGCGGGCCCCACGCGAGGCTCTC